>JBKJLR010000184.1:0-17006 GCA_046596865.1 Chitinophagaceae bacterium | reverse complement strand
TAACGACCATTTTTTAATACTTAAACAAAAAATTTAATGATTATATTATCACTTGGAAATGAAACTGTAACCTACATTACCGATATTTTTACATCATATAATAAAACGAATTATTTTTTTAATAAATATGATGTCGCTATTTTTTGATTTAGGGATTATCAAACATCCATTTCTCTATCATAATTTTATTCCCACCTATATCAGAAATTTGTATAACTCATTCAGAATAGTTGATATATAAAAAACTAAGGCAGAAACTTAATTATACAGATTAATGGCAAACGGTTGTCAATTGCAATTTGTTTTTACTAAATTCGTCACCTCTTTCTTCATATACCGGACTTTGGACTAAATGAGAAAACTTTACTTACTAAGTACCCTTGTACTTACCATATTTACTGTCACTATTTCTTTCGCCCAGGACTTTTCTAATAAAGGAAAGGATTTTTGGGTAGGATATGGCTACCATCAGCAAATGTTAAATGGCGGTAATGGCGGCTCTCAAAGCATGGTATTATATTTTGCTACTGACCAGGCAACAAATATTACAATAAACATTCCCGGAGTGGGGTATACCCAAACACTCACAAGTCCGGCGGGAAACAATGTTCTCACTTCTGCCACAATTCCAAAATTTGGTGCCCAGGATGCCAGATTGCTTACGGAAGGATTATCAAATAAAGGCATTCACATAACAAGTGACAAGGCTATGGTTACATATGCCCATGTTTATAATTCAAGTGTTTCAGGTGCCACCATTTTATTTCCTACTAATACATTGGGGAAAGAATATTATTCAATTAATTTTAAAAATATCTCCAATACGAATAATGCTAATGCTTTCTTTTATGTTGTAGCTGCTGATACTGGAACAACACAAGTGGAAATAACGCCAAGTGCCAATACTACTGGTGGATGGATTGCTGGTAATACCTATACTGTAACAATGACACAGGGGCAGGTTTATAATGTAATGGGTGTTTTAACCAACAATGCGAATCCTTTTACCGCAGTCGATCTTACGGGTTCTAAAATTCAAAGTATTGCTTCTGCATCGGGAGCTTGTAAAAAAATTGCTGTTTTTTCCGGAAGTGGAAGGATAAGTATTACCTGTAATAATAGTTCATCATCCTCTGATAACTACATGATACAGTCATTCCCAAGAACGGCCTGGGGAAAAAAATATTTAACTGTTCCTGCTTCTGGAAATCAAAGTTATAATTTCTATAGAGTTTGTGTCGAATCTGCCGGAACTGTTGTCAAGATTAACGGTATTGTCACGGCCCTTCCTTTACAAGGTAATTTCTATTATGATATTCCTCAAACAAATCAGCCACAATTAATAGAGGCAGATAGGCCTATAATAGTAGCTCAATATTTTACTTCTCAGGGAGCTTGTGGAAATGGCAATCCCGGGGATCCTGAAGTAATTTATTTAAGCCCGGTAGAACAAAATATAAATAAAGTATTATGGAACGCCACTCCCAATTTTTTAATTACGAGCCACTATTTTAATGTAGTGGTACCTAATACCGGTACAGCGGTTAGTTCATTTCGATTAGACGGGGCTGTGCCAGTTGCTCCTTTTATTCCGCATCCGCAAGATCCCGGATATGTTTATTTGCAGCAGTCCATTTCATCAGGAGCACATATCATTCAATCCGATTCAGGTTTTAATTCAATTGCCTATGGCTTTGGAAGTGCAGAATCATATGGTTATAATGCAGGAACAAACGTAAAAGATCTTTATCAACAAATAGGGGTATCAACAGAATTTGGAATTGAATCTACTCCGTCTGTTTGCAAAGGTTCTCCTTTCAGATTTAAAGTATCACTGCCTTATTGTGCAGATTCTATCAGTTGGGATTTAAGCAATCTTCCGGGACCACCCCCCTCTCCGCCTACTCAAATTTATACTTCCTGCACTCCTGGGGTACCGGGCGGGCCGGATTCATCCACTGTAGTGAATGGTAGAACTATTTACTGGTATTCATTGCCTACTGTGTATACATTTAATACAAGTGGGGCGTTTCCAGTTACTATTACAACCAATGCGCCAAACACAGATGGATGTGGCAGCATTCAGGAAATTGAATTTGATTTAAATGTTTTTGATCCCCCGGTAGCCGACTTTACTTTTATCAACAGTGGTTGTGTGGCTGAGCCGGTTCAGTTTACAGATAATACGACAACCCCACGACCCAGTTATATCTGGAACTGGAATTTTGGTGATCCGGGTAGTGGAGCTTCCAATACATCTGGTTTGCAAAATCCAAGTCATATATTTTCGGCACCGGGAACATACAATGTTACTTTTTCTACTATTACAACTCCCGGTTGTATCAGTGGACAAGTAATAAAACAGGTCATCGTAAAACCTTTACCATCTGCCAATATAACCGGCAATGTTATTGTTTGTGTAAATGACCCGTCGCCCGATATTACTTTTACTGCAACTGATGGGACACCGACCTATACTTTTACTTATAATATAAATGGGGGCGCCAGCCAGACAATCGTTACAACCGGCACGAACACCTCTGTAACATTGCCAGCACCCACTGGGGTGACGGGTACATTCAGGTATAACTTGCTGGAGGTGAAAAATACCGGGTCCACTCTTTGCGTTAAAACTTATACCAATACGTTTGTAGATGTAGTGGTTAGTGCAAATACCGGTCTTACACTTACTACTGGTTCTGATAACCAGGCAGTTTGTGAGAATAATGCTATCGCTAACATAATATATACAATAAGTGGCGGTGGTAATAACGCAACAGCTTCCGGATTGCCGCCTGGTGTTACAGGTGTTTACAATGCCGGAGTATTTACCATAAGTGGCACACCAACAACCCCGGGCACTTATAATTATACGGTAACTGCTACCGGGTCTTGTCTGCCTAATTCACTAACTGGTACAATAACTGTAAACCCTGGTGCTGGTATCGTATTGACATCTGGAACGGGTACAAATAACCAGGAACTTTGTGTCAACAGCAGTATTACCAATATTATTTATACTATTTCAGGCGGCGGTTCGGGTGGAACAGTAAGTGGATTACCCGCTGGTGTTACGTATGTTTTTAGCGGAGGCGTATTAACAATTAGTGGAACACCAACTGTATCAGGCACATTTAATTATACTATTGCTACCACCGGTACCTGTGGGCAACAAACAGCGATAGGAACTATTCTTGTAAACCCACTGCCTACACCAGATTTTAGTGTAACGGCCCCAGGTTGCGAAACAAAAGTGCTTACGTTTACAGATTTATCTACACCCAATGCAGGCGCATTAAACGGATGGGCCTGGAATTTTGGAGACGCTACTACTTCTACACTGCAAAACCCTACACATACCTATGCAGCTGCCGGAACATATACAGTCACACTGTCTGTTACAAATGATAAAGGTTGTGTAAGCAATCCCATACTAACTAGGAGTGTAACGATTAATTCACAACCAGACCCTGGCTTTATTCTGCCAGAAGTTTGTCTGAGCGATACCTATGCACAATTCACCGATACATCTGTTGTCGCTTCAGGAAGCATTGTAGCATGGCTATGGAATTTTGGCGACCCCGGCAGCGGGCCATTAAATACATCTACACTCCAAAATCCGCAACATTCTTACACGTCAACAGGCAACTATACAGTTACGTTAACGGTAACAACCAATAGCGGTTGTATGGCAACAAAGTCTTCATCGTTTACTGTTAATGGAGATATTCCTGTTTCTAATTTTAATGCGCTGAACCCGGCTACTATGTGTGCCAATGATTCTATTGCCATACAGGATGCATCTACCGTAAACTTTGGCAGTGTAACTAAAGTTGAAATATATTGGGATAACGTAAACTTCCCTGCTGTATTCCAGCTGGATGATTTTCCGACGTCCGGGAAAATATACAGGCATCTGTATCCAAATTTCCAATCACCACTTACAAAAACATTTACGATCCGCTACAGGGCATATTCCGGAGCCACTTGTGTAAACGACAGGATAAAAACCATTGTTGTAAATGCTGCACCTAAAGTACAGTTTACTAATATGCCGGATGCCTGTCTGGATGCTGTACCATTCCAAATAACACAGGCCAGTGAAATAGGAGCGGTGCCGGGTAGTGGTGTATTCAGCGGACCGGGAGTAAATGTTACGGGTATTTTCAATCCTGCATTAGTTGGACCAGGCACTTACATAATTAAATACACCTACACTTCTGCAGCCGGCGGTTGTATTGATTCATTGTCTAAACCGATCACGGTATTGGATAGTGCTTCAGCTCAATTCACTTATTCAGCACAGGCTTGTGAAAGCACGGCTGTTACTTTTAATAGTACTTCATCAACCATACCAGCAGCATCAGGAACTATTACCGGGTGGAGTTGGGATTTTGGCGACCCTGCAAGTGGAGCAGCCAATACTTCTACTTCTCAAAACCCTTCTCACCTGTTTACCGGATGGGGCACCTATAATGTCAAGCTGAATGTAATTACCAGCAATGGCTGCAGAAGTACAGTACGATCAAAACCTGTTTTTGTAAACCCGATACCCAGACCCAATTTCGCCACACCCGTTAGTGCCTGTTTGCCATCAGCAAACATTACGTTTACAAATACAAGCACTATTCCGGATGGTACCCAGGGCAGTTTTGGATACCTGTGGAATTTCGGAGATCCGGCAAGTGGTATTTTAAATTCATCAACCGGTTCAAGTCCATCGCATATTTATAATACAGCCGGTCCGTTTAATGTAAACCTGCAGGTAACAAGTGGCGCTGGTTGTGTGCATGATACCACTATCGTATTGAATACGATTCATCCCGAACCCACAGGTTCGTTCACCGTGAACAAGAATGATCTATGTATTGGCGAGAGTTTTATTTTCACTGATAACAGTAATCCTGCAGATGGAACTACCTCACAGTGGAATTGGAACATGGGTGATGGAAACGTAAGAATCAGTTCTTCGTTTACTTATATTTACGGAAGACCCGGCGCTTACACCGTAACCTTGTTTATTACCAACAGTTATGGTTGCCGGAGTTCTACTGCCACCAGAACAGTTACAGTGAATGCATATCCAACAGTGAATGCAGGTCCCGATCTGTTTATACTGGAAGGTGGAAGCGATACACTGGAACCTATTATTACGGCCATCAACCCAAGCTACCTGTGGACTCCAAATACATATTTCCTTGGCAGCAACACTATTAAAAACCCGGTAGTACAAGGGGTCAATGATATTACCTATACACTCACAGTTACTGGTAATGGAGGTTGTGTCGCATCAGACCAGGTTTTCATTAAAGTACTGAAAGGCCCTGAGATACCCAATATTTTCAGCCCGAATGGTGATGGAATCCACGATAAGTGGGAAATCAAATATTTGGATACTTATCCCGGTGGAACGGTGGAAATTTTTAATCGTTATGGGCAGTTAATATTCCGGTCAGTAGGATATGGAACCCCGTGGGATGGAACAGTGAATGGTAATCCGGTTCCCCTTGGAACATATTATTATATAGTGAATCCGAAAAACGGCAGAAAAATAATGTCAGGTTATGTGGATGTAATCCGTTAAGCCATGAAAAGAAAATTATTACTTATCCCGGTGTTGTTGGTTTGTGTGCAGTTGATGGCTCAGCAAAGGCCACATTATACACAGTATATTCTCAACAATTATATTTTGAATCCAGCATTGAGTGGAATTGAAAATTACACGGATGTAAAGATCAGTAGCCGGGATCAATGGGTCGGTTTGAAAGGAGCACCGAAAACTACTTATTTTTCAATACAGGCACCCATTGGTAAAGGAGATTACCGTACATCCTCCACCTCATTCCAGGTGCCGGGACAAAATCCCAGGGGAAAATATTATTGGGAAAATTATACAGCAGCAGAACCTCATCATGGTATTGGTTTTACAATGATCAATGATAAGACGGGAAGTTTTAACCGGTTTACTGCTAATGCTACTTATGCGTATCATCTTGGATTAAGCCCCACGATGAACCTCTCAGCAGGATTTTCAGCCGGTATTACCAATATCAGTATTGATAAATCAAAACAGGATTTTAGTGGGGGTGGCGATCCCTATGATCCGGCCACCGGCGCCTCTATCAGTGGCGAACTGAATCGCATACGACCTGACCTTGGTGTGGGTTTGTGGTTGTATTCAAAAAACTTTTTTGTTGGTCTTTCTGCCCAGCAGATAATACCACAGAAACTTTCTTTTTCTGATGATGCTGCTTTTATAAGTAAAGGAAGATTGATACCGCATCTTTTCTTAACCGGGGGGGTCAGGTTTATGGCAGGAGAAGATGTAAATATTATTCCTTCGTTGATGATTAAATATGTGGATGGTTCTTCAAAAAATAATTTTCAACCAGAAATGAATTTAAAAGTGCAATACCGGGACCTGCTTTGGTTAGGTGGCAGCTACCGATACGAAGATGGATTTGCAGGCATGGCAGGTTTCAATGTAAGCAACACTTTTAATGTTGGATATGCTTATGATATTACCACTACTGCATTAAATACGGTGAGCCGGGGCACTCATGAATTTATGGTGGGCTTTACTTTTGGCAATAAATACAGCGAGAAATGTCCGCGGTGCTGGTAGAATTATACATCCAAAAAAATCCATAATCTCTAACAACTGCAGTACAACTACAAACTTCATTATTGCAAAGCCATCTTAATAGTAACAGGGGCATATAAGATAAAAGCTTCAAAGTTTTCTGCCGGGAATTAAGCAAAAAAAAAATTAAAATGGAAATTGAAATCTTCACTTTGTCCGACTTTGCGCAAGATAATAATTCAAAACTGACAATTGTGGGAACATTTGACAGTATTCAAGCCAAACAGTTTCCGGTACAGCACCCCTCCTGTACAGTTGCGTGCCGTTTACGATTTGGTGTCAAAGAAGTGGGTCCGCATGATTTTAGACTACGGTTGATAGATACCAGTGGTAAAGAAATCATTCAGCCCATAGAAGGGAATATCAATATTGCTACTCCACCAAACGGACAGTTTGCTTCCATTAATATTGTAGTCAATTTCAATCAACTGAAATTTGAAACAACAGGCCGTTATTCTTTTGAATTATATATTGATGGCGATTGGAAATCGGGGCTGCCATTATTTTTGCACCAGGCGGCGTAGAGTCTTCGGGGGTATTGGCCTACACTTATAAAGTCTTAATTTATTTATGCTATTTAAAAATTAAAACTTAACTCATCTATTCTTTCCCTTTCGGGTGCAACTATTTTATATTTCGGTTGTAGTTATCGAATGAACATATAAAATTCAAATAATTTTTCTTCTGCATTTTTTCTTGGCACTGAAAAATAAATAGCATATATTTGCATCTCAAATCTGAGTATTAGCATGCTTGCTACGGATGACTGAATTCAACACTTCTTCTAACGATTCTTAGTGTTTTTCTCCCGGTTTTTTGCTCAGAAAATATTGTGTAATTTATTAAACCCTGATATCATGAAAATTGATTTAAGTCCGTCTATTGTACAAATGGAACCAGAAGTTTTAATCAACCTTGTAAGAGAAGTAAAAGAAACATTGGCAACAAACATTAAAGTTCCGGAAGTAAAAAAACGTTCATTTACTATGGCTGATTTGTGGAATATCCGCAGAAATGCAAAAACTGCAGAGAGCCGCTTTAGCCGCTAATTATATGTAGTTAACCGGTTTCTAATTATGACAATGCCGGTCACCTGATAAGGGATTGACCGGCATTGTTACTATTATATTGCTGTAATTTTTATAAAAGGCTTTTCATTGCATTTTATCTTTTATAAAAGCAAACTAAGTTCTCATGATGGGGAAGAAAATCTACTTCTTATCTCCCAAAATCACGATCAGGGCATAAATAATTCCCGGAAGAATAAACAATAGTGTCAGCAGAAGACAGATCCAGAATTTTTTGTTGATTTCACCCTGGTGAAGATATACGGCTAATGGCGGTAGTAGTATAGCCAGTATCACCAACAAAACTGTATTAGTGCTGGGTTCTTTACCGGCTTTTTTTGCTGCTTTAAACACCTTTAACTCTTTCTTCAATTCCTTTATTTTCTCTTTTCTTTCTGCTTTCGAAAGATTATTGAACGCTGCCATGGCTGCTTTCACCGTAGCGGGATCGGGGTTTTCCGTGGTGGCAGATGCCGGAATAACAAATGCAGCAGAAGTAGTATTAAATGAAGTGCCAATAATAAGAAGGGAGACAAATGCTAATAAACTTTTTCTCATAATAGTTTGGTTTAATAATTTTTTAAATATTAACGTATAAGAAAGGTGGCTCAATTAACATGCCGGAAGTAAAATAACCCCGTAGAAGGTATGTTTATCAAATTAATGAAACGACAACTATTTATTACATAATGTCCATTGCTTTTACAAAAGCAGTGGTTTGGAAAGGGAGAATCAATGTAAGCCACTCCCAATGTAAGTAAATGGCTAAAATTAATGCGGCCGTAGACGCAAGGCATATCAACCACCAGAGACCTTTGTTCTTTTTAGCTTGTTCCATCCTTTTACAATTTCGGCAAAAATAAGACGGGATGAGTAAATGAAAAAAAGAGTTTTCAACTTGTTCACATAATTTTTCTTTTTTTCAAGGCCAGTGGAATTGCAATCAATGCTCCACCCAACGCAATAATCCATTTAGCTGCAACAATAAAATGGAAGATGCCAAATTCATTTCCGATCACTGGGTTTTTTATCCATTTCAACAGGAAATAATTTTCTGCTATATCACATCCCCAGGCTATTGTTTGGAAAGCCGCTAATACAAGAAGAATTTTTTTTAATAAAGAACTCCGGGATTTTTCCCTTGCCATTATGCAGAGTGACGTAATGCCAGGGTAAACACCCGCCATGAAAGCAAAATCAAAATAGAGATGATAGCGGAGGATACTTTTTACATGCCCGTCCAGTCCGGCCAAGATGGTAGCCACTTTCGCTTTTGAGTAGCTTATCTCCAGACCGATAACGGTAAATTTTTGACTCCCGTCTATAAGGGGGGACCAGAAATCACCTTCCATCCACTTCATACAGAAAGCTGTTCCCCCGAAAAGACCCAGGCAAAACAAAAACAGGCTTTGCCATCGTTTATAATTAATCCTCATGAGTTTGCAACAATTTTTTTCAGCATACTTTCAAATAAAAGTACGAACCTTGGCAGGTTTTTTCTATTTTCGTAAACAATGTGTTTCAAAAACACGACAATAAGACTTTTACTATAGAACCAAACGATTGCAATGAAGTTTCAATTTTACCTCCGTTTTCATACCCGGTTTGGCCAAACCCTGTGGATAACCGGCAATACTGATGAATTAGGAAATAATGACCCGGCTAAAGCATGGCCCCTTGATTATCTGAATGAAGAATTTTGGTCATGCACTATTGGAATAAAAAAGAAAGATCTGCAAAAAAATATTTCCTATAAATATATTTTGAAAAATGAGAAGGGTGAATTGCTCTATGAATGGGGTAATGACCGCCAGATCGAAATCCCTGGAAAAGAATTGCAGGAAGTTCAATTAGTTGACACATGGAATCATGCAGGGGAATATGAAAATGCTTTTTATTCTGATGCTTTTAATAAAGTACTACTTAGGCCAAATCATACAAAAGGTAAAGCTGCGTCTGATAAAAATTTCACCCATATATTTAAAGTAAAAGCACCTCTGCTAAAAAAGCAGGAAGTTATTTGCCTGGTGGGAAACGGCGAAAGTGTGGGAGAGTGGTCTGAAAGCAAACCGGTATTATTAGGTCGGGTTGGTGATTGGTGGACGGCTAAATTAGATTTATCTGACTCCAACTTTCCCCTGGCGTATAAGTATGGTGTGTATAATATCAAAGACAAGAGTTTTGAAAAATTTGAAGGTGGAAACAACCGCCTTCTTTACAGTGATGCTGCCAAAAAGAAAATAACGATACTTCATGATGGCTTTGTGCATTTACCTAATGATACATGGAAAGGAGCCGGTGTGGCAATCCCGGTTTTCAGTTTGCGAAGCAAAAACAGTTTTGGGGTAGGGGAGTTCGCTGATATAAAACTATTGGTAGACTGGGCAAAGGCAACAGGTCTTAAACTGATACAGCTACTTCCAATTAACAACACAATGGCAACATTCAGCTGGATGGATTCGTATCCTTACTCTGCTATTTCTGCCTTTGCATTACATCCTTTATACATCAACCTGGCAAAAGTTGCCGGCAAAGAGTATGCGGGGCAATTCAGGTCATTGAAAATAAAGCAGAAGCAACTAAATGAGTTGGCCGAAGTAGACTATGAAGAAGTGATGAAATTTAAATTTTCTGTGTTGCGGGAACTTTATGAGGTAATGGGCCAGGGTTGCTTTGAAACAGAAGATTACAAACAGTTTTTCAAACAGAATAAGCATTGGTTAGAATCTTTTGCGGCCTTTTGTTATTTAAGGGACAAATACAATACTTCCCATTTCGAAGATTGGAAGACAAATGGCATTTATAATAAAGAGGACATTGACAAACTATGCTCTCCAAAATCTTCAGCTTTTAAGGACGTGTGCTTTTATTATTTTAACCAGTACCATCTCCATCTGCAGTTGAAAGAAGCGGCTGATTATGCGCACAGGAAAGGAATAGTTCTCAAAGGTGATATTCCGATTGGTATTTCCAAGAATAGTTGTGATGCGTGGGTCGCACCCGAAATGTACAATAGTAGTTGGCAGGCCGGCGCACCACCTGATGATTTTACAGCCGTTGGCCAAAATTGGAGTTTCCCTACTTACAACTGGAAAAAAATGCAGGAGGATGGTTTTGCCTGGTGGAAACAGCGGTTTGAGCAAATGAGTAATTACTTTGATGCTTTCCGTATTGACCATATCCTTGGTTTTTTTAGGATATGGAGTATTCCTGCCAATGCTGTTCAGGGCATCATGGGAAGATTCGTTCCCTGTCTGCCAGTACATATTAATGAATTTGGGGAGAAGGGTATCTGGTTCGATTACCAGCGATATTGCCGTCCTTTTATTACGGATGAAATATTAAATGAAATATTTGGCGATCTCGCAGAACAGGTAAAAGACAAATTCCTTATTACAAATGAATTTGGTGGTTATGACCTGGAAATGGAATATGAAACACAACAACAGGTAGAAGAATATTTTGCTTCCATAGAGGAAGCAGAGATGAAGGAAAGATTGAAAAACGGTTTATTTGATTTGATCTCTAACGTCATATTGTTTGAAGAAGAAGGTTCGCAGGGACAGGAGTTTCATTTCCGCATCTCTATGGAGAAAACAACTTCTTACCAGCACCTGATTCCTCATGTGCAGGAAAAATTGAAAGTACTTTACGTTAATTACTTTTATCATCGCCAGGATGATTTCTGGTGTAAAGAAGCCATAAAAAAACTGCCTCAACTGAAAGCAGCAACCAATATGCTGGTTTGTGGGGAAGATCTTGGGATGGTGCCGCATTGCGTACCCGATGTAATGAATCAACTTGGTATTCTCAGCCTGGAAATTCAACGAATGCCAAAAGATCCGAAAAAAGAATTTTTCAATCCTAACGATGCGCCATATATGTCGGTCATAACTCCCTCAACCCATGATATGAGTACCATCAGGGCCTGGTGGGAAGAAAACCGGGAACAGACTCAACATTTTTACAATCATGTGCTGGGGCAATGGGGTGATGCACCTTACTATTGCGAATCATGGATAAACAGGGCTGTAGTATTACAACATTTGTATTCTCCGGCTATGTGGAGTATTTTCCAATTGCAGGACATCATGGGAATGAGTGAGACCCTGCGCCGGCAAAATCCTAATGAAGAAAGAATTAATGATCCAGCCAATCCAAAAAATTACTGGCAGTACCGGATGCATATTTCACTCGAGGATTTAATAAAGGGAAAAGAATTTAATGAGGAGTTGAATGGATATGTTGAACATAGTGGAAGGGGATAGAAAAATACTAAACAGTATCAAATTCCAAGCTGCCAAAATTCTCAATCCTATATTTGCTTCCATGAAGGTTCAATACTGGCCATACAGTCTTAAATTTCGTCACCCCTTTACTATTTCCAAAGGAACAAAGACACACCAGCCCACATTGATTGTTGAATTGGAGCATTTCGGTATTAAAGGATATGGCGAAGCACCGGCAATTGCTTATTATAATATTCCTGTTGAGAAGATGATAGAAGATCTGGAAATTAAAAGATCCTCTATCGAAAAATTTGCATTCACAGATCCTGAAAGATACTGGCATTACCTGCATCATTTGCTTCCGCATAACCCTTTTTTAGTTTGTGCCCTGGATATTGCTGCCTGGGATATCTATGGCAAAATGAAAAAGAAAAAACTCTACGAACTCTGGGGAGGAGATATTTCTAACAACCCCATTTGCGATTATACCATTGGCATTGATACCGTTGATAAGATGGTGGACAAGATGAAAGAAAAACCGTGGCCTATCTATAAAATAAAAGTAGGAACAGCTGATGATATAGCAATTGTAAAGGCCTTGCGGGAAAATACAACAGCTACATTAAGGGTAGATGCCAATGCTGCCTGGGATGTGGAGATGGCGTTGAAAATAATTCCTCAACTAAAAGACGTGGGGGTTGAGTTGGTGGAGCAACCACTTGCAAAAGACGATTGGGAAGGAATGAAGATTTTATTTGCAGCATCTGAACTGCCATTGTACGCCGATGAATCCTGTGTGTTTGAAAAGGATGTTGAAAAATGTAAGGATCATTTTCATGGTATTAATATAAAGCTGACGAAGTGCAGCGGTATAACACCTGCCCGAAGCATGATTGACAAAGCAAAAGAGCTTGGTTTGAAAGTAATGGTTGGTTGCATGAACGAATCAACCGTGGGTTCTGCTGCGATTGCACATTTACTTCCGTTCATTGATGATGTTGATATGGACGGACCGTTGTTACTGGAAGAAGATGTGGCAACTGGTATCGGGTATGATTTTGGAAAAATCAGTTATTCTGATGCAGCGGGCCTTGGGATAAATTATACAGGTCTATATAAAAAATAAGCCCTGCTTATTAAACAGGACTTAGTAGCTAAATATAGTCAGCAGCACTACCAAATCTTTACTCTCAAACTATCTGCCCGGTACATTTTATCTCCCGGTTTAATATTGAAAGCGGAATAATATTCATCGACATCAACAAATGGCCCATTCACTCTGTATTTAGCAGGAGAATGTACATCCGTTAAAAGACTGTTTCTTAATTGTTCATCACGGGTATGTCCCAACCATCCCAATGCATAACCAAGAAAATACCGTTGGAGCGGAGTAAGCCCGGCCACATTTTTATTGGCTTTATATTCTTCTGTTTTTTTATACGCCTCTAATCCTAATAAGATGCCGCCCAGGTCTGCAATATTTTCCCCCAGGGTTGCTTTACCATTAATATAATATCCGGGCTGTGGTTCGTAGCCACTGAATTGCTTTACCATTACATCAGCTCTTTTCTTAAATTCTACTTCGTCTTTTGTCGTCCACCAGCTTACCAGATTTCCTTTTTCATCAAACTGCCTGCCTTCATCATCAAAACCGTGGGTAATTTCATGGCCGATCGTAGAGGCGCCGGCATAGCCATATACGGTTGCATCATCTAATTCTTCATCTCTATATCCGGGAACGGTAAAAATACCTGCTGGCAAAACAATTTCATTATTGGATGGGTTGTAGTAAGCATTGTAAGTTTGCGGGGTCATTTCCCATTCATCCCTGTCAACAGGTTTTCCTAATTTATTGATTCGATAATTATGCCACCAAAGATTTGAATTTACAAGATTCTGAAAATAACTTTCAGCACCTATTTCCATGCTACTAAAGTCTTTCCATTTATCAGGGTAACCTACTTTCTTTTTTATAGCAGCTAATTTTACATATGCTTTTTGTTTGGTACTGTCACTCATCCAGGTAAGATTTCCAATCCTGCCTTTCAATGCTTCACGGATGGCTTCCACCATATCTTCATAACGTTTCTTAGCCTTTTCATTGAAAAATTCTTTTACATATAATTGTCCCAGCATTTCACCCATGGCATTCTCTGAACTTTGAATAGCCCTTTTCCATCTCGGCTTTCTTTCCTTTGCACCTGTGAATAGTGCATTGAAATTAAAAGCAGCTATGCCAAACTTATCCGGTAACACACCGGAAAAATCACTAATAAGATTGAATTTTACATAACTTTTCCAATCGTTAACAGGAACTGTTTTTAAAACATTATCTAATGCTTTAAAAAATTCGGGCTGACCTACGATCACCGAGTCAATGCTCTTTACACCTGTAATATTGAGAAAAGATACCCAGTCAACCGTTCCATTCATTTTGCTCAGATCGGCTATAGCCATCTTATTGTAATTCTTGTATGGATCCCGCAGATCTTCCAGTCTGCGGCTCGCCTGTGCCAATTTAGTTTCGAGTGAAAGAATATTTTTTGCTGTCATAACCGAAGCGACTGAATCATCGCCTGCCATTATTAAAACATTTGCCAGGTATTTTAAATATTCTTTTCTGATATTAACAGTGACGCTATCTGTTTTAAAATAATATTCTCTTTCTGGCAAACCAAGACCCCCTTGCCACAGTTTATATGTCATTACTTCGCTATTCTTATCATCTTGTGTCACAAAATTGCTGAAGAGGGTAGATGACCCGATCTTCTTTAATTCTGCTACCGTTGCTACCAGGCTTTTTGCATCGGTGATAGCATTTACTTTATCTAACCATGGTTGTAATGGTTTTAACCCATCAGACTCGATTTTAGCACTGTCCATCGCCATTGTCCAATAGTTGCCAATTTTTTGTTCGGAACTTCCTTTTGTTGCAGTTGATTTGGCAGCGTTCTCTGATATCTCACGAAGACGTCTAAGGTTTTCTTCATAAACCAGGTTGCCAATACCCCATGATGATTGTTCACCGGGTATGGGGTTAGCTTTGATCCAACCACCATTGGCGTATTGAAAAAAATCTTCACCCGGGTGGATAGATGTATCAAGATTGATGGCAAGAGCATCTCCTTTTTTTATGTCCACATTTACTTTTTCTTTACTGTCAGTTTTTGCTTTCTCCTTACAGCCAGCAGCAAAAATGGAGAGGGCACCAAGGGCCACGATCGGGAAAATTAATCGCATAGTTATATAATTTACAAGCTTTAAAAGTACCTCAATCCATTTCCTTTCAAAAAAATATTTGATAAGCGGATACGATTACGGATAGTAAAACGTTAGTAAACCGGCTATCAGTACTTTTTGAACCACCGCCTGACTGCAATTCAGTGTAAGTAAGGCCGGCAAAATCCTAATCCTGTGAAAACACTCAGAACCCTGCTTGTTCTTTCGTGCCTATGCATTTATCACTCCTCCCATGCGCAGGAACAAGATAAATCGGCAACTATTTCCCTTTTTACCGGCGTTATGAATTACCAGGGAGATTTGCAACCCAATAGCTTTACTTTTAGACATTCAAATTTTTCTGCCGGCATTTCGATCCGCAAACCATTGAATCGCTGGTTTACATTCAGGGGTGGAATTAATATTGGAAAAATCCAAGCCGCCGATCGATGGAACCGGGATGATTTGAAATCACGTAATCTTAGTTTTACCACATCCATAAAAGAAGCTTACCTCGGACTGGAAGTGACGGTACTTGATATGTCAACCAGCTGGTTTACTCCTTATCTCTATGGCGGCATCGCTGCTTTTCATTTCAATCCATGGGCGAATGATAAAAATGGGGCAAAAACTTACCTGAAGCCATTGAGTACAGAAGGGCAGGGTCTGTCGCAATACCCTGAGCAAAAACCGTACAACCTGACTCAACTAAGTTTAGCATTTGGTGGTGGTGCAAAATTTGCCCTGAGTGATGGATTGAGTATAGGCGTAGAGTTTAGCCAACGAAAATCATTTACTGATTATATAGACGATGTAAGTACCCATTTTGTAGATGGTGCAGTATTGCTCCAGGAAAAAGGATCTAAGGCCGTAGAGCTCTCATATCGTGCAGATGAATTACCCGGCGGCAGGCCCTTCTTTCCTGCACATGGTGACCAGAGAGGAACCCCTTCCGAAATGGATTGGTATTATTTCCAGGGTATAACAATGGAAATGAAACTTAGAAATTTGGGTAGTATGCTTAAAAGTAATAAAGCCGTTGCCAATCAGCGCTGTCCCCGCAACGTTAACTATTAATTTTTCCTCATTTTTTG
Organism: Chitinophagaceae bacterium; assembly: GCA_046596865.1. Classification (GTDB taxonomy): domain Bacteria; phylum Bacteroidota; class Bacteroidia; order Chitinophagales; family Chitinophagaceae; genus JJ008. The sequence goes on along the minus strand of JBKJLR010000184.1, from coordinate 754 downwards.
ATTTTTCATCTTTTTTTCGCTTAGCGATAAAAAAAGCCTGTACTCTCTTAAATTTGCAAAACAAGTGAGTCAACGCTATATGAAAAGTGTTCGTTTATTGATTGTTTTTGTTGTGCTGATACATCCAGCTTTTGGGCAGCAGATACATTTTGGTCTCTTTGGAGGCGCTGCTGCTTACAGTGGCGATCTTACCAGTAAGATATTTCCCAAAAAAGTAACCAATGGGGCTGTTGGGTTTACCGTAAATTATGAAGCAACAGACTTTCTGATGATAAGGGGAGGAGTTACCTATTCGGTAGTGGGTGGTGCTGACCGGTATAGTAATAAACCTGATGCAGTTTTACGCAACCTTTCTTTTGAAACTAGCATTCTCGAATTGAGTGCTGTGGGTGAGTATCACCTGCTAAGTTTATACGAAAATTTTTATTCCCCTTATGTGTTTGCCGGATTAGCAATATTTAAATTTAATCCCTATGCCTATGACGATGGCGGCCAAAAACATTTTCTGAAACCACTGAGCACCGAAGGGCAGGGAATTAATGGATACGGGGATCGTAGCCCGTATAGTTTAACCCAATTTGCAATACCTTTTGGCGGTGGAGTTAAGTTTTCAATGAGTGATGACTTTCGTATTGGTATTGAAGCTGGAATCAGAAAGTTGTTTACAGATTATCTTGATGATGTAAGTACTAATTACATAGATCAGGCCGACTTACTGGCCGCCAAAGGATTTAGAGCTGTCGATCTTTCTTAC
>JBKJLR010000175.1:0-4701 GCA_046596865.1 Chitinophagaceae bacterium | reverse complement strand
GTATCGTTTACGCTGGCTATTTGGGGCACTGGCTGTCGTTGTGGTGGGTTTGCTCGCTGCAAATTTCAATGCTAGAAAAAAATCGGCTGGCTGGGGTGCTATGCAATATCCGCAGTTAGTACTCGGTATGCTGGCCATATTTACCTATGTTGGTGTAGAAGTGGCTGTGGGCAGTAATTTAGGAGAGTTATTAAAACAAAAAGAATTTGGTTCTTTATCTGCTTCAGAAGCTACGCCATATATAATGATGTACTGGGGAAGCCTGATGATTGGCCGCTGGACCGGGGCCGTTAGTGCTTTTAACTTAAAGAAAAGCACTAAGCAATTGCTACAGCTTATTGTACCCATCATTGCTTTTGGTGTTCTGATACTTATTATTTACTTGTCGGACTATAATGTATCAGCTCTTTATTATTATATTATTTGTGTACTGGTACTAATTGCAGCATTTTATTTTAGCAAAGACAAACCAGTACAAACGCTGTTAATTTTCAGCCTGCTTGGAGTTGCTGCGATGGTCATTGGCTTACTTACTACGGGTACTATTGCTATTTATTCATTTTTGAGTGCCGGTCTTTGTTGTTCAATAATGTGGCCATGTATTTTCAGTTTATCTATTGCCGGGCTTGGAAAGTACCAGTCGCAGGGATCTGCTTTTCTTATAATGATGATCCTGGGAGGAGGTATCCTTCCGCCAATACAGGGAAAATTAGCTGATGTTATTGGTATCCATCAATCATACGTAATTCCCGCTGTATGTTTCGCCTACCTGGCTTTGTTTGCTTTCCTGGTAAAAGGCATTCTGAAAAGACAGGGTATTGATTACGATGCAGAAGTTAGTAGCGGACATTAATAAATTTATTATATAAAATCTTATATGGCAGATTTTGCAATCGGCATAGACATAGGCGGCACCAACACCAAGTTTGGAATTGTTGACCAACAGGGTCATATATTAAAACAGGACAGACTGCTGACTAATGAACCGGAAGGTGTGGAGGAATTTATTGATGAGCTGTACCATAAACTGATGCCGATGATAGAAAAGACAGGGGGGATAAAAAATTTTGCGGGTATTGGTATCGGTGCACCTAATGGGAACTATTACACGGGTAACATTGAATATGCAGCAAACCTGAAATGGAAAGGTATTATTCCCTTTGCTAAAATGGTATCAGAAAAATTTGGACTGAAAGTAAAATTGACAAATGATGCCAATGCAGCTGCTATGGGCGAAATGATGTATGGCTGCGCCAAAGGCTTAAAACATTTTATCACCATCACCTTAGGAACAGGGGTGGGCAGTGGAATAGTAATTGATGGAAAGATTGTGCTGGGCCATGATGGTTTTGCGGGGGAATTAGGTCATACTCTTATCCGTCCCGGTGGAAGACTGCACAAAGGAACGGGGATAAAAGGTACGTTAGAATCGTATGCTTCTGCTACTGGTGTACGGGAGACTGCATTAGAAATGCTGGCGGCGAATCCTGATGTAAAAAGCTTATTGCGGGATCACACTATCAACGACCTTATTACCAGCCAAACCGTGTATGAATGTGCTATCAAAGGTGACAAGATCGCCAATGAAATTTTTGAATTCACCGGCAAGATTCTTGGTGAGGCATTAGCCAACTTTGTAATGTTCTCCTCACCGGAAGCGATTGTATTATTTGGTGGATTAACAAAAGCCGGTGACCTTATCATGAACCCCACACGACAGGCAATGGAAGCTAATTTGGTACAGGTATTTAAAAATAAAGTGAAATTGCTGTTCAGTGACCTGAAGGAAGCAGACGCTGCTATATTAGGAGCAAGTGCTTTAGTATGGGAGTAAAATCTGTTACGGGTTTAGGGTTATGAGTTTTGGGTTAAAGCCCTGAAACTTATAAACTGCTTAAAGCAGAATGGTTTTCAATTTCTATTTGAGCTAAACAGTACAGCTCCCGTTATCTTCAAATCATTTTTTTCTTGTGCATATACAACCAAGTCCCAATCTTTATTCATTAACTTTTCAGGAATAGTTAGTTCGAAATTGTTTTTTTGTGCTGCTGTTTGTGTTGACAATGCCCTTACAATATTTATATGGGATAACATCGCCCCGCCATTCTCACCTGCCCTTACTTTAGTGGTTGCTTGCTTTTGTATGATAGCAGCCAGCAGGTCGGTCTTTTTATATTCTCCGCTAACCGTTGATGTAAAAGAAACTTTATTACCTGCAATCTTTACATCGTTGATGTGTATTTGCACCTGGCTTTTTTCTTTTAAGGCTTTTTTAATTGCAGCTTCTGCATTGCTCCTATTGCTGCCGACAAATTCATATTCACCATTAACTACTAATTGGGGTGTGTAAACACTTTCGAGGTTCAATTGCCGTGCATAGCTACGTTGCCTTTCCGAGTATTCACTGCTGCTAAAAGGATCTGTCCAGCCAAGCCTGTTCCAGTAATCAACATGAAATGACAAAGGAATAATATTTGAATCCAGTTTTGCTAACTGTGGTAATAATTTATCTGCTGAAGGACAACTGGAGCATCCTTCAGAAGTAAATAACTCCAGAACTGCAACCGGTGCATAAGAACCCGTTACTGAAATTGCTATAGTTTCATCTGACTTTGCCACCGGTTTGTTTTTAGAAATAAAACTTAAACCAATGATACCTGCTGATGCGATTGTTATTAATATCCATTTCATAATTAAATATACAATGGTACTATATGTTTGGATGTCACATCAAAGACAAATTAGACATTTTAAGAATTATTAACAGAAAAAAAATGCCCGGAGAACCGGGCATTGTGACTATTCGCAGGAATTGAATGAACTATTTTATTTTCAAAACGGGTTTTAACTGGTACGCTCCTGCCCCTGTCTGATGAATGGATAAAGCTGCATCAAAATCAATCAGTAATGAATCCAACGTTCCGTTTAACTTTTTGTTTACTTTTATTTTCAAACCAGACTCCGAACCACTTGGAATTGTAAGAGGATATGTAATGCCAGCAACTTTAATTGTATTATTCGATCCTAATACAAAACGAATTTCCTTTACAACATTTGTTGGGATTACACCAACTGCCAGCAAGGTGTCAACTCCATTCTGTAATCCGAGCAAATTATAAATACCCGCATGAGTGTCAAGAGTGGCCCAGCCATTGATAGAGTCTTCTGCGAATTTTACTCTTACCTGTTGTATATCAACATTTACTTCTTGAGCATTTACAGGATTATCAGTAAGTCTTACTTTAACGGTTGTGCTTCTTTGATCAGAACTGTCCTTTGAACAGGCTACAAAGACTATAACCGAAAAGGCGGATAAAATAAACAGGGATAAAGCTATCTTTCGCATAAAAAAATATTTGATTTTACATCAAATGAGAAAAATCATGCCAAAGGAATGATTTGGGGAAAAGTGTAGTATTTTATACCAGAATTACCTTTTTCTTATAATTAATACTCCAGGTACGGGCCGCTGGCCTGCCGCATCAGAAACTTTAATGGTTTCCTTGCCATTTACCAGCATGCAGCTGCTGCCACCCCCATCCAGGTTAATTGCTTCCCAACAACCGCGATCTTTAAAGATTTGTGCTTCCTGGGTAAGAGTAGCCCCTTCAGCAATGCCGGGAAACCGGCCTTGTATAACGAGAATAATAAGTTTATTATTTTTTGTGTAGCCGCTTGCAGTACGGGGGTGCTTGTCGTTAATCGCTTTCCCGGCAAACTTCATTTCTTCGTTATTAGATATTTTAATCTCACCGTTTTGTAAAAGAACCGGTCCGCCACCTACTGCAGTTCTCATTTTCCATAATTGAAAAGAATGAGATGATTTCAATATTGATGTTTGCCCGCTGGATTTGTTGGTTCTTCTCGTTGCATTTCTCCGGGTTACTTCTGGTTCCTGGATGGCCATTGCATATTTTGCAGAACTGTCTGTTTTGATCCATGCGATGTCTGCTTTTCTTTTTTTGCTGATACCCAGAGCACTATTATATACTGGTATTTTTATGTTGGTATCTGCCTTGCTTTTCCTGAACTGTTCAGTATTGTATGCTATTACTTCATCATTTTTTATAATGACATTCAAATTCTGGTTCGTTGTAAAAGAGAAGAAGGTTGTATTTACCACTAAAAGGGGTTCATCATTCTTTTCATAAAATTTCGAGGGAGTTAGACGCCGTTGATAGGTGGTATCAGTGGTATAATCCAACTTTTTATCTTTCAAATCAGCTTCTACATAATAAGCAATATTCGGCTTGCCATCCAGCAAATCAGTAGTTTTATAAACATGAATCGAAGATGGCAGCGGTTGAAATAATGAATCTACATTTAGCCATTTTAGCTGACCAAAAGAAAAACTTGAACCAAAAATATTTGCGAGAAAAAATAAAGTTGATATTGAAAACGTCTTTTGCATGCTGAGACTATTGACTAATGACTCCGGACTCCCTTCTCTTTTTCCATTCTTTTCTCCCTAATCCTGCATGTACATGTCTTTCGCTATGATAAGAAGAACGCACCAGCGGACCGCTTTCTACATAATCTAATCCCAACTGATAGCCAATCTCCCTATATTCTGCAAACTCATCAGGATGAACGAAGCGATGAACAGGTAAGTGTTTTTTTGTTGGCTGTAAATATTGCCCGATCGTTATTACATCACAACCGTTGGCATGTAAATCCTTTAGCGTTTGTATCACTTCTTCT
>JBKJLR010000286.1:0-2870 GCA_046596865.1 Chitinophagaceae bacterium | reverse complement strand
AATTGAATCCCAAAGAATCCAACACTCATGTTTATAATCTGGCTGAGACTAAGTTTAGGCTTGTCACCGGTAAAAGCAGAAGACATAAGCAATCAGTATTTAATCAGAGTAGGTTTGAAGGTAGGAATATTATGTAGATAGTACACATTTTGTAAAGATAAAATTCTCTTCTCTTTATCCCCGCTATTAAACTCAGATTACGAAGCCATTTGGGATGATACATCCTTTCTTTAATACAACAATTCCGTCTTTGACAGTATAGAGGGCATGGTCTGTATTCTCAATATGCGAACCGCCATTGATCCGGACATCATCCCCGATCCGGCAGTTCTTATCAATTATGACATTTTTGATATAACAACGGCTGCCAATACCCATCAGCGGAATTCCTTTTTTATTTGATTCAGCTATTTCTTCCAATGTTTCATACGAATCATTACCCATTATGTAACTGCTGACCAGTGTTGAACCAAGTCCGATCCGGGAACGAATACCAATTACACTGTTCTCAATCCGGGAAGCATGAATAATGGAGCCTTCGGCCACTAATGTTTTTTCCAGCGTTGTGCCACTGATCTTAGCGGGGGGCAACATCCGGGGACGGGTATAAATTACTTGTTCATTATCAAACAAATTGAAAGAAGGAATTTCTTTGGTAAGATCGAGGTTGGCTTCAAAAAAAGAATGAATATTTCCGATATCAGTCCAATAACCTTCATATTGGTAGCTGGCAACTTTATACTTATTAATGGTTTGCGGAATGATCTCTTTACCAAAATCGGTGGCGTCTTTAAATTCATCCTGTAAAAGATCAAACATCAGTTGGCGGTTAAAAATATAAATACCCATGGATGCCAGGTAATTTCTTCCTGTCGATTTCATAATCTCCCCGGTATCACTCACCCAATCAGACAGCAATTCTTTTTTAGGCTTTTCAATAAATGAAGTGATCAGTCCTTCCTTTGATTTTAAAATTCCAAATTCCGGTGCATCTTTTTCATTTACGGGTATAGTGGCAACCGAAATATCAGCACCCAATTTTTTATGATTATCCAGCATCTCTGCAAAATCCATTTGGTAAAGCTGGTCGCCGGAGAGTATAAGTATATAATCACTTTCAAACGGTTCAATATGACGAAGCCCCTGGCGCACTGCATCAGCAGTGCCCTGGTACCAGGTAGGATTATCAGGAGTTTGTTCAGCTGCCAGTATATCTACAAAGGCTTTACTGAATGCACTGAAGTGATAGGTATTTTTGATATGCCTGTTGAGTGATGCAGAATTGAACTGTGTTAAAACAAACATCCTTCCAATACCATTATTCAAACAATTGGAGATAGGAATATCTACCAACCTGTATTTACCGGCAATGGGTACGGCAGGTTTTGAACGGGTGGCAGTTAATGGATATAATCTTGAACCGGCACCGCCACCAAGAATGATTGAAAGAATTTCTTTTGCATGAGTAATAGTTCTGATTGCCATAGCTAAATTGATGAAAGATGATAGTGGATAGATGATAGTTTTCTCTTGTTCATTAAATTTTTATCTTAATAGTTTTTACACTTGCAATAAGCATTTTTAATAATTCTGTCGCATCTTTTATCATTGAATCAAACATTTTTTTATTAATATAATCTGTAGCAAATAGCAACTCTAACCAGTAAATGCTTTCATTTGCTTCTTTTAAGCCGATATTAAGCTTATGCGAAAAATCTTTTCTGCTTTCAGCATGCTCAGCTTCCCTTATTAATGCACCCACAGCCGTACCTGACCTTAATAATTGATTGGACAATTCATATTCAGCATGTTGCTTCTTCATGAACTTATACAATTTAATAATTCTTACCGCAAAATCAAAACTCTTGATTTTTAAAATACTATCCCTGCTCATAAAATTGTTTTTTTGATTACTCTAATTTACTCTTAATTAATAATCAAAGAAAATTCAGCATTTAAAGAGCTATCATCTATCCACTATCATCTATTATCTATTATCTTAAACTCTTATATAAATCTATGTATTGCTGTGCAGAAGAATCCCACGAATGATCGATCGTCATCATGTGACCCCGCATCCAGCTATAAAGGTCAGGTTTATTATTATAAAGATCAATGGCCCTGCCTACCGAATAAGTAATATCCCAAACAGAGGGCTGATCAAAACGGATACCGAATCCTTGCCAGTCTCCCATGTCTGTGACGGTATCTTTTAATCCCCCGATATTTCTGACCATGGGCACAGTTCCATAACGCAGCGCATACATTTGGTTTAAACCGCAAGGTTCTACCCGGCTTGGCATCAATAAAAAATCAGACCCGGCATATATCTGGTGACTTAATGGTTCGCTATATCCAATGTAAGAATTAAAATAGCCATTGAACTGGTGCTTCATCCGGTCAAGTTTATCTTCCAACTCAGGGTCGCCGGAGCCGAGCACCAAAAAATTAGCATTGCCATGGTGCTGGTAAATTGACTGGCTGATAGCATCAGGTAACAGATCAGCAGCTTTCTCCCCTACGAGTCGCCCAACAAATGATATTAATGGTTTATCAGGGTCTAACCCAAATTGTCCCGCCAGTTCTTTTTTATTTTTACGTTTTCCTTTTTGGACAAATTCCTTATCATAATTTTTTACGATCATGGTATCTGTCAACGGGTCCCAGACCTGTGTATCAATACCATTTAAAATGCCAATGCTTTTCCCCTGCTCATAATCAAACAAATTTTCCAAACCATTGGCAGCACCTTTTAATTCATCGAGATAACTATTACTTACAGTTGTTACTTTCCAGGCACATTTTACTGCTGATGCCATGGGGTTAATTGTTTTTTCCCAATCCAGCATTCCCCATTTCCAACTATCAAA
>JBKJLR010000216.1:0-3537 GCA_046596865.1 Chitinophagaceae bacterium | reverse complement strand
AAAATGAGCTGAGAGGCGATGATGCCAGGAAAAACCTGGCCCATCATAATGAAGGACTGTTGTTGGCGCAACTTCTTAGCATCATTAAAAAAAATCTAAAACCGGAAGGTATTTTTTTTCTGTTGCTGCCTTATAAGAGACAGGAGGAGATCAAAAATTTGTTTACGGCGAACGACTTTGCGATTCAGCAATTGACTTTTGTACGTCAAACAGTGCATCATGATTATTTCCGCATCATGCTCTCAGGAAAATTAAAGACAAATGAACTAACCGAAACAATAATTGATGAGATTTCAATAAAGGACGAGGATGACCAATACACCCAGGCTTTCATAAATCTGCTGAAGGATTACTATTTACGTTTATAAACTTCTCTGTGTAATTCCTTTTCTCAAAAAATCTATACTTAATTTTTCCAACCGGGAGAAACAGTGTTAGAAAGGTATACCAGGTTTATCATCTTCCTTCTGAATAATCTTTCAGATATTCAAAATATTTTGTCAACTTTCCGTCTTCCGCTATGGTTGCCCTTTCTATAATTTCTGAACCTTTGCCGACCAAATCTTCCAGTACATGTTTTATCAGCTGTTCACCAAAATACCGGCTTGCATCTCTTGGCAATTCATTCGGCAAATTTCCCACCGCCATGATGTCAATAGAATGCAAAAGGTAAGGAGCTGTTTTCTCCAACGTTGTTTTATCAATTCCATACACAGGATCCTCCATGGTTTGGTCACCCGCATTTATAGGCACTGAGCCATTTGCATCGTCTGTTATGTCAGCAATCGTTTGAATGATAAAATTCCCTGTTTTTGCATCTTCTTTTTCAAATAACCGGGGAACATTTTTCTCCCAGTATACGCCGTTCATTAAAATATCCGTTTGTTCAGCATAAGGCAAAAACTTGCATTCGTATTGCTCGGGGTGTTCATGAAATTCAAGGCGATTGTATTTTCCAGTCTCTTTATTCTTATATAATTCGGCACCTTTCAATTGCGTATACACAGGATAAGAAAAACGTCTTTTCAGATATTCTTCGGGGTCCACTTCATGTATACCCATCAGGTTCATAATTTCCAGGATACCATGAGCAACTCTTCCAGAACCGGCCACTGCAATCTTTACATTGGGCAGTCTTAAGCCAAAATAATTGTGGATCAATTCTCTGAAACTGCGTTGTTTATAGACTCTGTCTAACTTAAATAATCCGGTCCTCTCTCCATAAGCCATCATGCCATTATGAGCACCAACCACTCCGGCAAAAAAGCCAAATCCGATAATTCGTTGCCCATCATCATGCTCGAGACATTCATAATCCACCAGGCGAATATTTTTTTCCAATATGGTACTAAGCAAAGGCTGGTTATACGGTTGTTTCTTTTTAGTGTGAGAAAAAAACAGGTAGGTTTTTCCGGGTATCAATTGCTCCACCGGAACTTCTTTAATGCCAAGAAGCATATCACAATCACTTATATCCTCTTTCACTTCGGCACCAGCTGATAAATATTCCCGGTCAGAAAAGCACCGATGTGGTGAAGATTGGGCAACTACCTGTATCTGTGGTGCATTCTTGTGAATCCATTTGCATTGTGCAGGGGTTAAAGACACTCGGTTATCAGCCGGTGTTTTGCCTTCCCGGATAAGTCCAATTTTTGTCATAAAGCCTTTTATCGTTAATTAGGACAAAGTTGCCTTTTAAACCAATGCCAAACAAACTGACTTAAATCATCTTACCGTCATAAGCGGATGTTGTAACTTTGTAATCTTTTTAGGAAAATTTTAGAACTAAAGGTTACATCTTTTCGTTTTGAGGTTACACACAAAAAAGGCCCGACACATGAAGCAAATCAAAAGTATCATTTCACTTTCTATTTTATTGGTCACTTCATTATTCTGGTTTTCCTGCAATAAGAAAGCAAATGACCAAACCGGGCCTTATAATCTAAGTTATGGAGATTCTATTCTTTACCTGCGGCCGTCATCAGGTGATTATATTATTTCCCCAACCACTCATCGCAATGGAACGTATGTTGGTTTTCCTGAAGGCATTGAAATAGATGACAATACGGGAGCCATCAATATTACTAAAAGCGAAACAGGGCTTCGCTACCGGATTACACATACTGCCACGGATGGTATCATTACCAACACCACCGTCGTTTTATCCGGTATCACTTTTACTGATAAATTCTATCGTCTTTCGCAAAATGATTCCATTGCATTTCCAGTATATAATGCCAATATTTCAAGGCCACTACCTGTAAGCGGTTCTATTTTTGATGATGGTGGCGGAGCAAGTTCCTCAGGTTGTGATGTAAAAACGATCAATGGACAAATTAATTTGGCAAAAACCGTACGCAATGGATTATTCGGCAGCACTCCCGCCAACGACGCCAGGAGAGATGTAGAAATTCTTTACCGGTTAAATGACGGTAGTGGGAAAATAATTAATAAATTAAAAGTCAGGCTTTATTATTATACATCAATGGCTACGGTAGCTCCCGACCTTTTACAAACATTACAGGACAGGCAAACGGGCGGGGTATTCCTGCGGGGAACGGTGACAGAAAGTACAGAACAAACTGCCAAGCCCAGACCACCTTGTGTTATTATTATTGCGAATTAAAATTCAGCGGCTAATTTTGATAAGCATTTGACTGGCTTATCATGCAAAAAATCCTGTTATCATTTTTACTGGCTATATTATTACTATTCTGTTTTTCCCAAAATCAACAGGGTTACGATAGGGCTGCACAACTAAAAATTTACACTGCTGCCAGCAAAATTTATCAGCAGGCAGAACGACTATCTCTTGAGGCGGCAGATAATGAACAATTACAAATAAAGGCAGATAAAGTTTACCAGGAGGCACTATCCGCATACACCAGCCTGCTTCCTGCTGTAGAAAAAACAGGAAATGATTCATTGGCTTTTTTTATCCGTTTAAAAACAGGTTTTATTCATTACTACTTCGACAGCACCACCGCAGCCAAAGAGGATTATCTCGCTGCAATTTCTTCCAGCAAAAAATTAACCGCTATCGCCGATTCTTTTTTATTTCTCCCCTATTTGTATATTGGTGGCATTTATTATAGCCAAAACGAATTTGACTCTGCCCTTGTCTTTTACAAAAGAGCAGAACAGGTAAATGATATTTATCAAAAGCCATTGGAAGCATCTCAACGGCTTTATAACCGTCTCGGTGTAATGTATTATGAAAACGGTAACTACCGTCAGGCAAGAAATTATTTTGAAAAAGCCATCACCCTTACAAACCCTGCGGATAAAAACCTGCTGGCGAATTATAAAATAAATGTAGGATCAATATTGATAAAGCTGGAAGAATATGAGTCGGCTCAACGGGTGTATGAAAGTATGCTGCCATACAATGTATTTAATGATGAAATATATCACAACCTTGCCATCATCAGCCTGAAACAACAGGATTTTAAAAAAGCAATTACCTATCTGCGAAAAGTAAATTATACCAATAATAAAAAAAGTATCGACCTGTATTACAATTTTGGTCTGGCTTAT
>JBKJLR010000149.1:0-5072 GCA_046596865.1 Chitinophagaceae bacterium | reverse complement strand
CCGTAACTCTTAAGCCATAACGATGAGCCTCTTTAACAATAGCCTGCATTTCATCAATTGAAAGTGCTGTTACATTGGGTGTATTGTTTGAATAGATTTTTATTACGTCTGCCCCTTGTGTAACGTTTTCTCTTACAGCCTGTATGGCATCGTCTTTTCCTTTTACGATTCTGTACTCATCTTCAATAATATCTCTGTGTTTATAAATTACATCAGGCATCTGTCCACCTTCAGATGAAAGCCCCCGACCTGCACAACGCATTCGTGGTCCAATAACCAAACCTTCATTGATTGACTTCCTTAAAGCAATATCCGCATATTGCCCCGAGTTTCCAAGGTCTTGTACAGATGTGATACCTGCCTCTAAATAGGCTTTTGCCCTTACAGTTCCATAGATAGCTCTATAAGCATCTCCATGCATGGTAAGCACTTTCATCATATCTAATCCTGAAAACTTATTATCAGGCATCAAAGTCTCTTTGTTTAATAAATGGGTATGTGCATCAATTAAACCTGGGAGTATAGTATATTTTGATAGATCTGTTAATTCAAATTCCTTCTTCTCTTTTTCTGAAATTTCCATATAGGGTTTTACCGCTTTAATCTTTTTGCCTTCTATTAATAATGCCATGTCGTTTGCAAAAACACCGGTTTCACTATTAAACATTTTACCCGCCCTTATTAATATTTTATTTGTTTCCTGCGCTTTAAGCAAGGATGGAATTATCAATAATAAAATGAGAAATGAGTTTTTCATACGCTAACTTTTTATAAGCTTATATATTGAATGAGATGTCGTTTAAAATTACCGCTAACGCCCGAGGCTTTGTGTCAGTTGGGGAATTGACCAACTGTCCGCCCGGAACTGAAACTAAATTAATAAACAAAAGTTGAAGTTAAGAACTAATGACCAGCAGAATTCCGTCCGCCGAAACCAAAGCTTGGATATGCACTGACCCGTCCTGAAAAAAGTTGACTGTGTTAGTTAATAAATCCTGTTATAGGTTGACTAAGATAATTCATCCTGAATAAGGTTGAGTAAAAAAGTTTTTTGTTTGTGTGCAGGCAAAAAAATAGTTGTGTAGCCCTCAGCTAAAGCAACTATTTTTTGTGCGTTGGCTGCTTAGGTTTCTGGTATCATTGTTTTTGATTTAGTGTTGTTTTGATAATAGTTTTTCCACCTTCTTATTTGCGGTCCTTGTTGTTTGTGTACATCATCAGGTATCTGCCAGTTCAGGCTGCTGTGCCTTCTGCGATAGTTGTAAATGGTAATGCAGCGGGCTATGTGAATGGAAGCAACATCAATGTTGTCATAATACCTGCTGATGAGCTCTGATTTTAAAATTCCATTCACTCTTTCAGCAATAGCATTTTCATAGGGGTCGCCGTTTTGTGTCATGCTGATCTGTGCATGGTGTTGCTGTAATAATTCTACATAAGCGGTACTGCAATATTGAATGCCTCTGTCGGAGTGATGAATTACCATTGTATCCACAGGCTTTTGGGCCAGTGCTTTTTTTAACGCCAGTGTGGCACTGCTTACTTTCATGTCATCACTTACATGAAAGCCAACAATCTTTCTTGAGTAAGCATCTGTTATTAAAAATAAGTAAGCAAACCTGTTTTTGAGTGGTATGTAAGTAATATCAGCTACCCAGAGTTCATGTGCTTTAAGTGGCGTAAAATCCTTTACCAGGTTGGGATAGCGGCGAAAGTGATGTTTGCTGTTAGTGGTATGTACGCTTCGTTTGATTCTTCTTACCAGCAGCTTGTTTGTTCTTAATAAATCAAAAAAAATATCCCTTCCCATTGTAATTTTTTGTTGTTGAAAAAATGGTTGCAGCATAATAAAAAGTTTACGGCCACCGCAACGTGGCTGGTATTTACGAATAGCATCAATTTGTTGTAAAATCAACTGCTCCTTGAATAAGTGCTGAACATTTCTTTTTTGTTTTTTGTGATAAGCCTGTGCAGAGAATCCCAACAACCAGCAAATGTTTTGCAGGCTGCAATTTGTTTTTACCTTTTTTACTTCTTGGACTGTTGGGTGCCAGACTTTTTTCTGATAGAGATGTTGAGTTGTTTTTCAGCCACATTAATCAGGGTGTCGAGTACTTCCGCTCTGAGCTCCTGGTGTGCCAGTTGTTTTTCCAACACGGCAATTTTTTGCAGCAAAGCTTGTTCTGTTTGCTGATTGGTGGCAGTGGATTTTTTGGGTGAACTGTTCATACTGCTGGTAGAATAAGTTTGTTGTTTTTGGGTAGCAGGCAAGTTATGAATTCCCTGGTGAATAAGTACCCATTTGCAGATCGTGGTTCTGCTGATACCATACTTGGCAGCCAACTTTCTAAAACCGCATCCTTGCGTTAAATACTCTTGAATGATTTGTGTTTTTAAATCCATAAAATGGTTGATTTGTAGTCAACCTATTTCAGGACGAGACAAACAAATGCCGAAGCTAACAACCTCCTGCCATGCTTGCACAAAACCCCATGTTGAACTAAACCTTCGGTAGCCTTACATTCATAAATTGAATACTGACCTTAGCTATTCATTAAAAACATTAGTTATGAATGCTAAGACAACAATCAGACAGTATAACACTGTTTTATCCCAGGCAAAGAAAGGCGTACCGGGGTTTGCACTTTCGTATGGTAAATTTATAGAAAAAACTACGTTGGAGCAAAGCAGCAAAGGCCTTATCACTAATTACAGCCGCAGCCTTGCTTACATTGCTTTGCACTTCGGCCGTGTGCCGCATCAGATCAGTGTGGAAGAGATCAATGCTTATCTGTACAGCATGATGGTACATGAAAAATGTTCTCTCACTTATTTCAAACATGCGGTATTTGCCTTGCGGTATTGGTTCAGGTTATTTGATATGGAAGATAAGGCTATTCAAATGCCACCGATTAAGAAGGAAAAAAAGCTGCCGACTGTTTTATCAAGACAGGAGTGCAAAGCATTGTTCAGATCGCCGGTTAATTTAAAGCATCGGTTTTTATTAGCCTTTGCCTATGCAGGCGGGCTTCGTATGAACGAACTGCGGCTCATAAAGATTAGTGATGTAGATGTGCAGCGGCGGCAAATACATATACGCCATGGCAAGGGCCGCAAACAACGCTATGTAAGTTTATCTGAACTGCTTACGCAAAAATTACCTTTTTATTTATCACAGATAAAACCCACGGTGTATTTATTTGAAGGGCTTACACCCGGTCAGCCGATGGGACAAAGAAGTATTCAATACATCATCAGCGAAGCATTGCAAAAGACATCAATACAAAAACAGGTAAGCATGCATACACTGCGTCACAGTTTTGCTACGCATTTGCTTGAAGATGGTGTGGATATACATACCATTCAGCATTTGCTGGGTCATGCCGATCTTATTCAAACGCTGGTTTATCTGCATGTGGCGCAGGTTAAAAGCAAACCGGCTCATAGTCCGCTGGATACTTTATATGCCTTGATAAAACTATAGTCATAATGAGTAAGCCGGCATATGAACTGGCAACGATTATAGAGCACTACAAAACATCGTTTATAGCAAAGCACCAGCCGTTAAAGCAACATTTATCGGTATTAAATGCAATAGAAAAATGCCGTACTGCTGCGCTGGGCGGACATGTGGATGGATGTGAGAGTTGCGGCTATGTACGCATCAGTTATAATAGTTGTCGTAACCGTCATTGTCCCAAATGCCAGGTAACAAATAAACAAAGATGGATACTTGCCCGTCAGCAACAACTGTTGCCGGTTAGTTATTTTCATGTGGTATTCACCATACCGCAGCAACTCAATAGCTGGTGCCTGCATTATCCCAAGGTGATGTATGATCTTTTGTTTGCAGCGAGTCATCAAACGATCAACACCTTTGCAAATGATGAAAAACAGCTGGGCGCCACAGCCGGAATGATCAGCGTATTGCATACATGGGGACAAAATCTTTCACTGCATCCGCATGTACATTTAATCATTCCCGGTGGTGGCATTGCCGCTTCGGGCTGCTGGAAAAATGCAAAAAGCAATGGACGTTATTTATTCCCTGTAAAAGCGATGAGTGTGGTATTTAAAAATAAGTACATGGAAGGGTTTTTAAAATTTATACAAACACAAAACAAAACTATCGAATCATCATTAAGAGAAACATTGTACAGCAAAAGTTGGATAGTATATGCCAAACAACCTTTTGGGGGTGCACAGCAGGTGATAGAATATCTGGGAAGATATACCCATAAAGTAGCCATCAGCAATCACCGGATAAAATCTATTGCTGATGATAAAATAAGTTTTATGTATAAAGATTATGCCGATGGCAGCAAACAAAAATTGATGACAGTAGAACCTACCGAATTTTTGCGACGGTTTTGTATGCACATCCTGCCGCCGGGTTATAGAAAGATCCGTTATTATGGATTTCTGGCTAATGCCAACAGGGCTATGCTGGAGGTGCAGCAAAAAGAAATGGGAGTAGCTGCAGCGGTACTGGTAAAGAAAGATTGGAAAACAATAGCCAGAGAAAAAATGAATTACGATGCAGATCAGTGTCCGTGTTGTAAAAAAGGCGGGATGATAACAATATTGCACTTTGATGCCAATGCACCGCCGGATGTTTGGTTACAAAAAAGAATGGCAACACGAAAAAGTGAAATAGTACAATGATTTTTTTTTGATATAAATATCGAAAGGGATGGTATTGTCCTAATCATCCTAAACGGGCCGATGGAAAAGGAAATGAATACAAATAAAAGCACCAACGACAGGGCGATTGAAAAAAAGTTATACAAAAACGAATTTTTACCACAGCAGACCTGACAAAAAATATAAACATTCTTGTTTGGTATGGCGGATGCCTTACATCTGGTATTGAAACTCCATAATAGATAGAACGGCTAATGAAGCTTCATTCAACAGAGGCTTAAATCAAACCTTTGCGCCACCAAATGTTGTAATGCGGATATACAGCCGGCGCAAAGCTTCGTTTAAGCCTTATATGTTAGCGGCAGGCTTTATCAAATAGTTGATTATTGTTGCATTTTTTAATGATGAATTTAATGTCATTTCTTGTG
>JBKJLR010000099.1:0-4495 GCA_046596865.1 Chitinophagaceae bacterium | reverse complement strand
CAATGAAGGGCTGATGAGTAATCCCGACTCAAGGCACTACTGGAATCATGATGTGTTTACTTATATCACTTCCATATCAAATCCTGAGAATCTGAAGGACACCGTTTCTTTCAAACCTAATGACATGAAACAAGGTGACTCTGTTTTTTACTCCAGCGGCTTTATCATTTTACAGGAAGTAAAAACATCCAAAGATAGTTTGCCTGTAGAGCTTTTTGGTGAAGACGGCAGCCTCCACGAAGCCCGGTTAAAAATTTATTCTAAAACAGGGTCTGTATATTCTATCACACCTAAACTAGCTATTGCAAAAGGCGAAAACTTAGCGTTGCCAGATACCGCTATTTCGGAAAGCCTTGTATTACAGTTGCAGAAAGTAAATCCGGATAATAGCATTGTGCTGGGTGTTAAAGAGTCAAACGCCGTAATGGAATATATAACGTTGAAAGCCTACAAATTCCCTTTTATCAATCTATTATGGGGCGGAGTTATCATCACAGCTATTGGCATCATCATCAGCATGGTACGCCGCATACAGCTAAACAAGCTCAGCAATTCTCAGTCATAATTTTAGCTTTTTTAAAACAGCATCCCTTGTAGTTTTGTAATACGGTATAGAAAATACCGGACCTGTTTTTTAATTTTACCATTGAATGCATTATTCCCGATTAAATAATAAAGGTTTATTACTGATCTTATCCATTCTTTTATGGTTGGGCAATGATTTATTTGCGCAGGTTGAACTGCCAACCCCTGTTACAGACTCGAATGAACTGGCCCTGAAGTACATGAAGGAGCAGCGAAAGAAATGGGGACCAAATGATACCGTATTGGTTCCTGCTATCTTTTACCAGAATGAAATTGTGAATTATAAGGAAGAGCAAATGGTGTGGGTGTCCAAGTTATCTCCCGAAAAGCTGGCAAAATTTATTGAAGAATGGACCAGGCTACGCAATGCTGTGTATGTAACTTATCCATATGCCAGGCTTGCCGGTGGCACTATCAATGATATTAATAAAACGCTTGGCAGTGTAAATGGGAAAAAAGAAAGAAAAACGTATATCAAAACAAGGGAAAAAGAATTGAAAAAAGAATTCACCGATCCCCTGTCTAATCTTTCGGTTTACCAGGGAAAAATCCTGATGAAACTTATCAACCGGCAAACAGGTAATAACTGTTACGAGATCCTCAAAGAATATAAAGGCGGATTGAATGCCCGGCTTTACCAAACGGTTGCCTGGTTTGTTGGAGGCAGCCTGAAACAGGATTGGGATATTAAAGAAAATAAACTCGACCGGCAGATTGAAAATATTGTGAAAGAGATTGATGGCACCTGGTATAATAATCCCTACCGCCGGTAATTTGTTTTTTACTTTTACTTTTGAAATCTAAATCTCTCACATGAAGCTGGATATACTTGCCATTGGTGTTCACCCGGATGATGTGGAATTGGGTTGCTCAGGAACGCTGATCAATGAAATAAAAGCCGGGAAAAAAGCCGGTATAGTTGACCTGACCCAGGGTGAACTGGGAACAAGAGGCACAATGGAAACAAGGTATAAGGAAGCCGCCGATGCCGCCATGATTATCGGTGTTCAGGTAAGAGAAAATTTAAAAATGAGGGATGGCTTTTTTGAAAACGATGAAGAGAATAAATTAAAACTTATTTCGGTCATTCGCAAGTACCAGCCGGATATTGTTATTGGCAATGTGTTGCATGACCGCCACCCGGACCATGGCCGTGCCGGCAAAATGATTGCGGATTGTTGTTTTCTTGCTGGTCTTTCCAAAATAGAAACCAATGATGAGAACGGAAAAAATCAGCAAAAATGGCGGCCATCCTATGTTTTACATTATATTCAGGACTGGTATCATGAACCTGATTTGCTGATCGACATCAGCGATGTATTTGAACAACGAATGAAATCAATTGAGGCTTACACCACACAATTTCACACTGCCGATGGCAACAGTCAGGAACCCCAAACCTACATTTCCACCCCCGACTTTTTAGAAAGTGTGATTGCGAGGTCGAGAATGTTTGGAAAACGAATTGGTGTCAAATATGCTGAAGGCTTTATCAGCGAAAAAAAGATAGGCATCCGGCATCTTGATGCATTGATACAGAACGAAACATAAACGACTGTTAGCATTTTATTTTTGTCTATTAAAGCTTAACCAAAAGGGCTGTTTATCCACATCATTTCGTGGGCCAAATTTTCACACCTTATGTGCCGCATAAAGATTAGCTTTGCTCTCTGAAAAAGTAGTGTATGGCAAGTCCAAAATTCGCAAATACGTCACAGTCCTTTCATGGCGAACTGAAGAAAAGAATCAGTGATTATTTCAAACAGTCTGGAAAATCTTCTACCGGTAACTTCTCCTTGTACTTCAAGGCAATCGTCCTGGTAATTAGTTTTGTTTTGGTATATGTTCATCTCGTTTTTTATACTCCTGTTACCTGGCTGGCCATTACGGAATGCATTGTCCTAGGAGGCCTGACCGCTGCGATTGGCTTTAATGTAATGCATGACGGATTGCATGGTAGTTTTAGCCGCTATAAATGGGTAAATGAACTAGCAGGGTTATCATTAAATTTTTTAGGGGCCAATAATTTTATGTGGCGTTCAAAGCATAATATCATCCATCATACTTACACCAATATACAGGGTATTGATGATGATATTGAAGCCAAACCATTGCTACGTCTCTGCGAAACACAGAAGTATTATAAAATACACCGGTTTCAGCATTGGTATTTCTGGATAGCTTATTCCCTGCTTTATATCTGGTGGGTTTTCTTCACCGATTATAAGAAATATTTTCTTGGAAGAATTGGTCCTACTTCGCTGAACAAAATGAAAATAAGTGACCATATCTCTTTCTGGGGTTTTAAATTATTACATGCCTTTATCTTTATGGCTGTTCCTATTTATACATTAGGATTCTCCACCTGGGTGGTTGGCTTTTTGATCTATGGAATGTTTGCAGGGGTGGTTTTAAGTATTGTCTTTCAACTGGCGCATACCGTAGAAGACACACATTTTCCGCAGGCGAATGCTACAAGTGGAAAGATGGAAGACGAATGGGCCATTCACCAGTTAAAAACCACTGCAAATTTTGCAACCCGCAACAGGTTAATTTCCTGGTGGGTAGGTGGTTTAAATTTCCAGGTAGAGCACCATTTGTTTCCACGTATATCACATGTACACTACCCGGCTATCAGCAAAATCATTAAAAAAGCCTGCCAGGATTTTGGGATGCCGTACATTGAGTATCCTAAAATGAGACTGGCTTTAGCTTCTCATATACTACACCTTAAAAATCTCAGCAGAAAATAATATATTTTTTAGAAATAAAAAAATGGAGTCATTACTGACTCCATTTTTGTTACTACCAAATCCCGATAGATTTCTTTATGAGCATGCCTTTCTTAATAAATGAATTTCCGATTTTGTCACTACCTCAAAGCCCTTTAATTTGCATCGCTTTTAATACCCCGCAATATGGTTGACTTTTCTAATTACGACCCCAACATTGTTGGCAATCCCAACAATAATATTTTTGGTTTACCCACAAACGAAGAAGATGCCCGTTTAATTATTCTGCCTGTACCGTGGGAAGTAACGGTGAGTTATGGTGCAGGAACTGCCAGGGCTCCGGAAGCTATTTTAAAAGCAAGTCTGCAGGTAGACCTTTTTGATCCGGAGTTTCCCGATGCCTGGAAAGTAGGTTACTATATGCGGCCCACCGATCGAAAAGTTTTAATGAAGAGTGATTACCTGCGCAAAGAAGCAGAGCTCTTTATTGATTATATCTCTAAAGGAGAAGAAGTGTCTGCCAACCAGTTCATGTGTAAAACACTGAAAGAAGTAAACGAAGGCGCCATTTTTTTAAATGACTGGGTGTATGACCAGACAAAAGTGTTGCTGGAAAAAGGTAAATTAGTGGGTGTACTTGGTGGCGATCACAGCACTCCCCTTGGTTTCTTTAAAGCGATCGCAGAAAAGCATGGTGACTTTGGCATTTTACAGATTGATGCTCATTTTGATCTGCGGGAAGCTTATGAAGGATTTAATTATTCTCATGCCAGCATTATGTACAATGCACTGAACGAAATTCCACAATTGCAGCGGCTGGTGCAAGTGGGTATCAGGGATTTTGGCAGTGATGAATGGGAATATGTAAAGAACAGTAATTTCCGGGTCATCACTTATTTCGACAAAGAAATAAGAAATCGCCAGTTTGAAGGCCAGACATGGAAAAGTATAGCTGATGAAATTATAAGCAAGCTCCCGGATAAAGTATTCATCAGTTTTGATATTGATGGCTTGGACCGAAAACTTTGCCCCTTTACTGGTACACCCGTACCCGGCGGATTTGAATTAGAGCAGGTCTTTTATTTATTCACCCAACTGCTAAAAAGCGGAAAAACAATTGTAGGCTTTGATCTGAATGAAGTAGGCATCGGTGGCGATACAGACTGGGATGCTAATGT
>JBKJLR010000098.1:0-6192 GCA_046596865.1 Chitinophagaceae bacterium | reverse complement strand
CGTTGCACAAACAGGCGGCAGCTATTATTCTGATGTGCGGGATGAAGCCATTGCATTGAATGCACTAATTGATGTGGACCCTGGCAATGCCCAGATAGGAACGATGGTAAAGCATGTGGCTGATAAATTAAAAGCCAGAAGATACCTTAGTACACAGGAGAGGGCTTTTGCTTTTCTTGCCCTGGGAAAACATGCAAGATCAGCTAATAACTCAACAGCCACTGCCGAAATAAAAGTAAATGGTAAAACAATTGCCAAAGTAGATGGTGGTCAATGGACAGGCGATATGAAAGCCCTGGGTAATAATAATGTAGAGATAACTACAAAGGGCAATGGGCGTTTGTATTATTTCTGGCAGGCTGAAGGCATCAGTGCCAGTGGTGCATACAAAGAAGAAGACAGTTACCTGAAAGTAAGAAAACGTTTTTTCGACAGGAATGGTAAACCCATTACGACAAATACCTTTAAGCAAAATGAGTTGATCATTATTGGTATTTCGTTGGAACGTTCATTCAATACTCCCATTGAGAATGTAGTTATCACAGACCTGCTACCTGCCGGTTTTGAAATTGAAAATCCAAGAACAAAAGAGATACCTGGTATGAACTGGATAAAAGATGCCTCTACACCAACCGCATTAGATGTGCGGGACGACCGTATCCATTTCTTTGTAGATGCCAACAGTAATAAGCAAACTTATTACTATGCTGTCCGTGCCGTATCACCCGGTAATTATAAAATGGGCCCGGTAAATGCCGATGCGATGTATAATGGAGAATACCATTCTTATAATGGGGCTGGGGTGATGAGAGTGGTGCAATAAAATGATATTAGTATGTCACGGTTCTGAACCGTGGCATACTTTTTATTTTTTTATATCTATAATGGTTAAAGAAGCACAATCAGTGCAAATCAATTTACCATTGAGTTTTATCGAACTGAAAATATAACCGGAAAGGCAGCACTTAGTGATAACGGGTTTTGATGCTATATCAATCGTATCTATTTTTTGATTTTGAATTTGTATGAAAAAAGTATTGACATCTTCGAATGTAAAAACCGCAAAAGATTTAGGGGTAATTAAAGAATCAATATAGACAGGGACATGAGTAGTATCAGTAATATTTTTCTTTTTAAATACTACAAGGTCATTAAATTGATATTGCGGGGATATGCCAAAAAATAAATCCTGATTTGTTACTTTATCAGAGAAATTAAATTTTATCGATGGACGTACAATCAATACAGCAGGGCAAACTGCTTGAGAACAGTCGTTTGAATTGTTTTTTTTGCAGGCAAAGAGGAAAAACAACATTATAACAACTACGGCTGATTTTTTTTGCATACTTTTTTTTATATTGACATTTCTTTTTTATTAAAAGCTGCACTGATTATTTTCTTTGGCTATGATATCTAGCCCGGACAAGTTGAGTATAATTACCAAACCCTGAAGTGATTGACACTTCGGTTTGTCAGGGTAAACTGCACAAACGATGATAGAAGAAGTGAAGCTGTCAAAAAAATAATAACTAATTACTTTCAGAAATCAATATTATCAAAAATTAATAGTTGACCTAAGTCTTCCGCCAGTTGGCGGAGACAGGGGCAAAAAAAAGTCCGGCTCTTTCGAACCGAACTTAGTAAAGCTTCCTGATCCCGATAGTACTGAGCTTGTCGAAGTATCGGGACGTTATTAGTTTATATTAATAATCGTTATTGTATCCACCACTACCGCCACGGTCACGGTTGTAACCGCCGCCGCCGCCATTACCGCCACCACTTTTACCTTTGTAGCCGCCACCGCCACCACTGCCGCCGCCTTTGTAGCCACCGCCGCCACCGCCGCTGTAACCACCACCGCCGCCACCGCCGCCGAAGCTTCTTTTCTTGAAGCCACCGCTGCCGCCGCTTCCACCACCTTCCGGCTTAGGACGACTTTCGTTAACTACGATACCACGACCGTCAACTTCGGTACCATTCAAAGCAGTGATTGCTGCTAATGCCTGTTCGTCGTTGGCCATTTCCACAAAACCAAAGCCTTTGCTGCGGTTAGTGAATTTGTCGGTAACAATTTTTGCTGATACTACTTCACCATGTGAAGCAAAAAGGTTTGAAAGATCCTGATCTTTCAGATTCCAACTGAGGTTTCCTACGTAAATGTTCATTTTGTGAGTTTTAAAAAAAATAAAAGTGTCAACAGCTAACAGGAACCAATGAACAATTCTACGTTATTTCGAAACGTTCAGGACTTGTGAAACTGAAAGAGCACCAAATGCAAGACAAAATAACGGATTTTTTTTTGACTTTTTGACAAATTTAATTGACCCATAAATGGCCGGTGAAGAAAAATAATAAAAAAGTTCCAAATGGATTGATTCTCATTGGTTAATGCAAAATACATGCTGGATCAGCAGGTCTTTTACATAGGCCAGTCTCTTACCAGTTTTTCAATAATTTGATGGTTTGTACATTTCCTATACCATCCTCAAGCCTGACGAAATACATTCCGGGTGCCAATCCACTTACATCAGTTATGTAAGTGATGAACCATTGCGGGGAATAATGGTTTTTAAAATTTTACCACGGAAATAAAAAAAGTCCCTCGAAGGAAGGACTTTTCAAAATTTTATATAAATAAGCTCTTATTCAGCTGCTACTTCAAACTCAATTTCAGTTGACTTACCGTTACCAAAATCAATGGTGGCTTTATATGTACCGATTTCTTTTACTTCATCAGGTAGAGTGATTTTTCTGCGATCAATATCATAACCTCTTTGCTCACGGATAGCACGGCTAAGTTGCAGAGATGTTACACTACCGAATATTTTCCCACTGGTTCCTGTTTTGGCGCCCAATTTTAAAGGAGCTTCACCAAGTTTGGCAATTACACTGTTGACTTCAGCAAGCATTTTATCTTCTTTCTTCTTCACCTGCTTCATTCTTTCTTCTAATTGCTTTTTATTGCTATGGCTGTTTTCAACAGCGAGTTGACGAGGCAGTAAATAGTTACGGGCATAACCGTTCTTAACACTGACTACTTCGTTTTTGGCACCAAGATTATCTACATCCTGAATTAAAATGATTTCCATTGTTTTTGTTTTTATCCCAATGAATAAAAGGCTTCATTGTCTCCCGTCCCGTTTCAAACGGACGAAATTAGGGATGCGCCTATTTTAAAAGATCTGTTACGTAAGGCAATAATGCCATCTGGCGGGCTTTTTTTACCGCATCTGAAACTTTGCGCTGATATTTCAGGCTGTTTCCCGAAAGGCGGCGAGGCAATAGTTTGCCTTGCTCATTCAGAAATTTTTTCAGGAACTCTACATCTTTATAATCAATGTAGCGCATGCCATATTTTTTAAAGCGGCAAAACTTCTTTACTCGTTTTTCGCTTTTAATGGCGGTCAGGTATTTTATATCACTTTTTGCCATAGTTTAAACCTCCGCTAATTTTTCAGTTCCTGTTTTAGCGCCACTTTTCTTTCTTGCATTGTACTCGACGGCGTATTTATCGAGTTTAGTGCACAGGTGACGGAGAATAGCTTCGTCACGCAACATTTGGATTTTTAATTTCTCAATGAAATCAGGGGCGGAAGTAAATTCCATTACCCAATACAATCCCGTTGTTTTTTTCTGGATGGGGTAAGCAAGTGATTTTAGTCCCCAGGGATTTTCAGCTACGATAGAACCACCGGCATCGGTGATCAGCTTCGCAAATTTTTTCTGCTCAGCTTTAAACTCATCATCGCTCAAAACAGGGGTAAAAACCACCATCAATTCGTAATTGTTCATTTTACCTGTTTAAAGATTTAAAATTCGGTTTATCCCACTGGACATCCTACGTTGTGTAGAAAGAATCTGCGAACACAGATTTGGGGCGGCAAAGATAGGGGAATGCTGGTAGAATCGTGAAGGTTAAAAGGGTTTTTACAATAACCTCTTTAAAGTGGCTAATTACCTCAATCGGCCATAAAACAGCCTGTTTTAGAATACTTTAAATTAAGCCGGCTGTCCGTCGCTGATGAACAAGAAAATTTAAAGTGAAAAAACCGTCCCCAATTACACTTAGGAACGGTTTCTAATTATCAATAACGAAGGTTGAGTTAATGCTGGAGTTTTATCAACTTCACAACTTTTTGTTCTTCTCCCTGCCTTATCTCAACAAAATATAAACCAGCTATTAATTCATTATCTATTCTAACATACGAATTGGCCAAAATACCTGAACGTTGAATAATTGATCGTCCGTACACATCAGTTATTCTGAGTGTTGCCTGAACATCCTTTTTTCCTTCAATAAAGATTGAGAAAAAAGATGTGCTTGGATTAGGGAAAACTGTAACTGTTAAAGGAATCTCCCCTGATTGTGTTGTCTGTATGTTTCCGGAAACAATCATTCCTGCTGGTGCTGCACAAGGATTTTGCCCGCATTGACCCAAACGATCTTCAGGATGATTTACCAGATGCGTATTCACTGCATTTACATTTAATGCTAATGTGTTGGCATTATTGGGGTTTCCTGGGGGTGCATGGCATAAATATACTTTTTTACCATTGGTTCCTGTTACCCTGATATCAAGTACACAAATAGTAATACTGCACGTTGTGGTGCAACCATAGGTATTAGTAACAGTAACTGTAAAATTATAAACACCCTGTGCGGTAGGGGTAAATATAGGTGCCGCACAATTGGTACAACTTAAATTGCTGCCAGACCATGAATAGGAGAACGGAGCTCCACCTGAAGGAGTAACATTCAGTGTTACACTTTGTGGTCCGTATCCTAAATAAATGTTTGTTGGTATGCCCCCCGTAAATATATTATTGGATGGTATAGCTGTAATAGAACAGGAAGGAATAACGCCAACAACAGTTACAACTGCCACACAAGTGGAAGTATTACCTGCTGCATCCATAACAGTCAGCGTTACATTGTTTGCACCAATGTTTGAACAATCAAACTGCGATTTGGAAACAGACAATGTTACGGTACCGCATTCATCAGTGCTTCCATTATCAATATCAGCCGGTGTAATAGTCGCTGTTCCGTTTGCCAATGTTATTGTTGCAGGCTTACAACTTGCTGTTGGAGGCGTTACATCAGTAAAAAGGATGTATGCAACAGGGGCATCATGATCGGAAATTCGTTCGGGCCTATTAGCATCATTACGGTATATCTCGGGAAAATCAGCATCCAGCCTTGCAATGCTAAAGCGGCTTATTTTATTTAATGTGTTTGCATTCACCAAAATATGATCAAGAACCTGGGCGCTGCCCTCAAAACTGTAAGTATAACGCTGACCGGGTGTATGGGTATCTACTAAGTTTGTAAGGTCAGGATTTACCAGATCGGATGATGCTAGCACAACTTCTGATGCAGGTGTGGGTGTGCCTTTTATTGTTCCAATCAAATCTACATATCCGTCGCTAAACTGGAAAGCATTATAATCACCAACTGAAATAATATTTGCTGTTGGGTCATTGGTTTGAAATCCCTGGATAAGGTTAGCAAGATATTCTGCCTGTGCCTTGCGTTTTGCCCTTACACGTACACCGTTTGCTCCTATGTCATCTACACCGTTTAGTGAGCGAAGGTGGTTTACAATTACAGTTAAAGGGTTAGTAGTGGTACAACCGGGTTTTGTAAAAGTTGCATTTAGAACCAATGGTGGCCTGTCATTCAGCAAAGTAGGCAATCCTGTTGTTGGATCAGTATAGGTTGTGGTTAATCCGTATTGTATTACACTTATGACATTCACCCGGTCAGATTTTATGAGGAAGCCTACATCTATTCCTCCCACATCATTTCCTTCCACCAGGTAGGCAACATAATTTGGATTCGGATCGCCAGCTGCAATTGCATCAGCATTTACTTTGTTTGCAATAGCTTGTATCGTATTCGCATCTTCCACTTCAATAAGGCCAATAACATCAGGTGAACGAAGAACATTACGAATAGCCAATGATACTTTATTGAGACGGTTGTTATAAGCTAATAGTGTTAAAACCACATCACCTCCTGGATCATTTTCGTTATCATAGAACCTTTCGATATTAAATGAAGCGATTGTTAGTTCATCGGCAGTTTGTGCTGGAACAGCTGTAAAGGTTAATCCATTGTTACTTATAATGGGTGGAATAGCGGGGTCTATATCAATAGTATAGGCACGACTCCGGTAATCAAGTGGGCCA
>JBKJLR010000076.1:0-5144 GCA_046596865.1 Chitinophagaceae bacterium | reverse complement strand
AAAGCAGAACAATCCGGCGATGTAAAAATCCGTAAGAACTTCAATGAAACAGCTTTCTTCTTTCCTGATTTAAAAACAGACAGCAGCGGCGCTATTGAATTTTCTTTCACTATGCCGGAAGCATTGACTAAATGGAAGTTCATGGCTCTGGCGCATACAAAAGATGCAGCATTTGGCAGCAGCACCAAAGAAATCGTAACTCAAAAAGAACTGATGGTGCAGCCAAATGCTCCAAGATTTTTAAGGGAAGGAGATAAAATGGAATTCAGTTCCAAAATCGTAAACCTGACCGGTAAAGAACTTACTGGAACAGCAGAGTTGCAATTATTTGATGCTACAACTAATGAACCGGTAGATGGCTGGTTCAGGAATATGGTTCCCAATCAATACTTTACTGTAGCTGCCGGGCAAAGTGAAGCCGTGAAATTCCCAATTGAAGTTCCCTACCTGTTTAATAAAGCGTTGGTATGGAGAATCGTTGCCAAAGCAGGTAACTACAGCGATGGTGAAGAAAATGCTTTACCTGTTTTAACCAACCGGATGCTGGTAACAGAAACAATGCCGTTGCCTATGCGAGGAACAGGAACAAAGAATTTTGTTTTTGAAAAATTATTAAATTCAGGCAAGAGTGAAACCTTACAGCATTATGCATTGACTCTTGAATACACTTCCAACCCCGCCTGGTATGCTGTACAAGCCCTGCCCTACCTGATGGAATATCCTTACGAATGTGCAGAGCAAACCTGGAACAGGTATTATGCTAATTCGCTGGCTGCTTTTATTTCCAATTCATCTCACCGTATCAAACAGGTATTTGAAAAATGGAAAATAAAAGATACTGCCGCACTGATGAGCAACCTGCAAAAGAACCAGGAGCTCAAAGGGGTATTGCTGGAAGAAACTCCCTGGGTATTACAGGCAAAAAATGAAACAGAACAAAAAAGAAATATTGCCCTGTTGTTTGATATGATAAAAATGAGTGAGCAATTAAACAGTGCTTACGATAAACTCAAGCAGATGCAGAGCAGCAACGGTGGCTTTGTATGGTTTACCGGCGGGCCCGATGACCGTTACATGACTCAATATATTGTGACTGGTATTGGTCACCTGAAAAAATTAAAAGCTTATGCAAAAGGACAGGATGATAAGCTGAAATCAATTTTATCCACCGCAATCCCTTACCTCGACAGGAAAGTCAAAGAAGATTACGATAATTTAATTAAATATAAGGCGAACCTGAAACTACAGAATATTGGATATTTTCAAATCCAGTATTTATACATGAGAAGTTTCTTCCCGGAATATAAAATTGATGCGGCAAGTCAAACTGCCTACAATTATTATTACAAACAAGCACAGCAATATTGGGTTGGGCAGAGTAAATACATGCAGGGCATGATAGCATTAGCTTTGAACAGAAGCGATGATGTAAAAACTCCTGCTGCTATTTTAAAATCGTTGAAAGAAACATCGATAAACAATGAAGAACTGGGCATGTACTGGAAGGATCAAACCAAGGGATGGTTCTGGTACGAAGCGCCGATTGAAACTCAATCCTTGCTTATAGAAACTTTCCAGGAAGTGGCAAAGGATACAAAAACCGTAGATGATTTAAAAACATGGTTGCTAAAAAATAAACAAACCAATAACTGGAAGACAACAAAAGCTACTGCAGAAGCTTGCTACGCATTATTACTCCAGGGAACTGAATGGCTGAGTAGCGAACCGGTTGTTGAAATAAAATTGGGCAACACAACCATCAAATCAACTGATGTAGGGCAGGAAGCTGGTACTGGTTATTTTAAGAAAACAATTGAAGGAACAAAAATTACTCCTTTAATGGGAAACATTGCAGTAACTGTTTCTTCTCCTGATAGCAACGTAAGTGCAAGTTGGGGCGGTGTTTACTGGCAGTATTTTGAAGACCTGGATAAAATCACTACTGCTTCTACCCCACTCAAACTGTCGAAGAAATTATTTATCGAAAAAAATAGTGACCGTGGCCCTGTAATTACCCCGGTAAATGATGGCGATGTGCTGAAAGTTGGTGACAAAATAAAAGTAAGAGTGGAATTAAGAGTGGACCGGGACATGGAGTATGTACACATGAAAGACATGCGGGCATCAGCTCTTGAACCGGTAAATGTATTAAGCAGTTATAAATACCAGGGGGGCCTTGGTTATTATGAAAGCACCAAAGATGCCAGCACTAATTTCTTCTTTAATTATCTTAGGAAAGGAACTTATGTGTTCGAGTATCCATTGTTTGTAACCCACACTGGTAATTTTAGCAATGGCATTACAACAATACAATGTATGTATGCGCCGGAGTTTACTAGTCATTCTGAAGGTGTAAGGATAAATGTGGAATAGAAAGAAATGTTCAATATTCAATGATCAACAAACAATGTTCAATTAAAACGACCCCACTGTTAATTGAACATTGAGCATTGAATATTGAACATTAAATTTGCTGATGCAATTTGATTATCTCATAATCGGTCAGGGCATTAGTGGCACCTGGCTCAGCTATTATCTTGAAAAAGAAGGCAAATCCTTTTTAGTAATAGATAATGCAAGTAAAAATTCTTCCTCAAAAATTGCCGCAGGTATCATCAATCCCGTCACTGGACGCAGGCATGTGGAAGTCTGGATGGCAAAGGAAATACTTCCCTTTACATGGTCTGCTTACAATGAAATCGGAAATGAATTAAATATCACAGCCATTTCGCAGAAGAATATCATTGACTTTTTTCCCAGCCCGCAAATGAGGGTTAGTTTTTTACAACGTATCGAAGAAAAGAATCAATATGTACACAGTTACCCGGAACAAAATCATTTTAACACTTTTTTCAAATACGACTTTGGTTGCGGTGAAATAAAACCAGTTTATATAGCCCATATTGAAATACTGCTGCCTGCGTGGCGGCAACAATTAAAAACAAAAAATTTATTGCTGGAAGAAGAATTTGAAATCTATGACCTGAAAATTTTTCCAGATAAGATTACCTATAAAGACATCACAGCTGCTACAATTATATTTTGCGATGGCACTAGTTGCGCAAACAATCCTTATTTTAATCTATTGCCCTTCGCACCCAACAAAGGTGAAGTGCTGATTGTAGAAATCCCTGATTTACCCCAAACCACCATTTATAAAAAAGGAATGATGCTGGTGCCACTTGCCACAGCAGGCTTATGGTGGGTAGGTTCTAACTATGCCTGGAAATTTGATAATGTAGACCCTACCACTGAATTCAGGGAAAAAACAGAATCGCTATTGAAGGATTGGTTGAAAATTCCCTTTAACATCATTTCTCATCTCGCCGGTATTCGTCCTGCCACGTTGGAAAGAAGACCCTTTGTTGGGTTTCACCCACTGCATCCAAACATTGGCATACTCAATGGCATGGGAACCAAAGGTTGTTCCTTAGCTCCTTTCTTTGCCAAACAATTAGCAGAGCATTTGTGTCACCATAAAGCAATCTCTCCCGAGGCTGATATAAAAAGGTTCTCTAAAATTTTAATGAGGGGAGAAAACCCCCTTTAAGGGGTTGGGGGCAGAAAATACTTTCCAAAAAGGTTTCCTGATATAATCAAATCATTATTTTTAAGAGATATTGGTAATAAATTAATGTTTGTTGTTATGAACACCTCCAACGAATCGCTTTATACTATACCGGCCCGTTTCCGTCGCATGGAAAATATGCATGTGGCATTCTGGCTGCTAAAAGACATCAGCTGGTGTATGATCTGGAAACCTCTTGGCATGGCCATGATTGTCCCTACTTTATCCATTGCCATCTGGATAGCCCGGAAAAATCGCCACATAAAAATTGAACTGGCACATAATCTTGCCATCATTTTCTGGATCACCGCCAATTCATATTGGATGATAAGTGAGTTCCTGGGTTTTGATGAAGTGCCTGTATGGAGGGAGTTTACAGGAAAGCATATTGCGCTGGTTCCCTTTGTTACCGGCGCCATGATATTACTCTACTATTATGCAGTTCAGTATCCACGGGAAATTAAACGGCGTAAACAAATTACCCTGCAATAAGGGGCTGTTTTTTCTTTGATTTCAATACGTAGCGGCGAAATAGGTAGATGATGGTAAGGGTGATCATGGTACGGATTTTAAGTGGCTTATTATTCAGGATTCAGGTACTGATCATAAATATAAACAACAAATCGCCAATTTGCAAGAGGTAATATAATCGTTCACCTGATATTTTATTGTGCAGGCACTATTAAAATTTTATAATCGCTTGATTGCCGGGAAGAATCGTAGCATTGCCTTTGTAAAATCAAGGCGGATTAAACGTTTCAAAATAGCCCTTGGCTTGTTATCTTTACGCCTCAGAAAAGTATAGGGTTTCATTGATTTACCTTTCCATCTTCTGGATAAAAGATCTTCGAAATGCTTTTCTTCAGACCTGGGAATTCATCAACTTTCAATTTATGTACAGAACTCACACCTGTGGCGAATTAAA
Organism: Chitinophagaceae bacterium; assembly: GCA_046596865.1. Taxonomy (GTDB): domain Bacteria; phylum Bacteroidota; class Bacteroidia; order Chitinophagales; family Chitinophagaceae; genus JJ008. Next base: position 651 of record JBKJLR010000076.1, on the reverse strand, counting down.
CTTAGCAAATAAAGGGACTGAAATTACCCTTGCGGGTTGGGTACAAACCATCCGAAAATTCGGTGCTATCACATTCGTAGACCTTCGTGACCGCTACGGCATCACTCAATTATTGTTTGGCGAAGACCTTAATAAACAATTGGAAGAAAATCCATTGGGTCGTGAGTTCGTATTACAATCAAGCGGAACCGTGAATGAACGGAGTAATAAAAATGCAAACATCCCGACAGGTGATATTGAAATTGTTGTTACCTCTTTTAAAATATTAAATAAGTCAGCAGTTCCGCCATTCACCATAGAAGATAAAACAGATGGCGGCGATGACCTGCGATTGAAATACCGTTTTTTGGATTTACGCCGCAACCCGGTAAAGAAAAATATTGAGCTGCGCTATGCAGTGAACCGTGCTGCCAGAAATTATTTGCATCAGAATAATTTTATGGACATTGAAACACCTTTCCTGATTAAATCAACGCCGGAAGGCGCAAGGGATTTTGTGGTTCCAAGCAGAATGAACCCGGGACAGTTTTATGCGCTGCCACAATCACCACAAACATTTAAGCAGCTATTAATGGTGAGTGGTTATGATCGGTACTACCAGATTGTAAAATGTTTCAGAGATGAAGATTTGAGAGCAGATCGCCAACCGGA
>JBKJLR010000047.1:0-10993 GCA_046596865.1 Chitinophagaceae bacterium | reverse complement strand
GACGACAAAATTACTGCCGCAAGGTTCATTGTTTGTCACCGAAATGTCGGCATTATGATCCCGGGCTATTTTACTACAAAGGTACAGGCCCAGGCCGGTGCCCTGTGTTTTACGGGTGCCTTCATTACCGATCCGGTAAAATTTGGAAAAGATCTTTTTCTTCTCTGCGTCTTCAATGCCAGGTCCTTCATCTTTAATTTGCAATTCAATACCCGACCTGTATTTTTTCAGTACCGCCGTTACGGGGGTTTCTTTGCCAGAATATTTAACTGCATTTTCTAACAGGTTATTGATAAGCATCTGTAACAGTAATGCATCTCCTTTTACATCTGCGTCAGCTTCTATGTCTTCTTTAAAAATCCTGTCCGGGAAACGATTCCGGAAATCCTGCAGACAATCTTTCAACAGGGTAGAAAGGTCAAGTTCTTCTTTGGATGATTTATAATTGTGTCCTTCTAATTGCGAAGCGATAAGAATGTTATTAGTTAAAAAATTTAACCGGGCGGTTTCATCCAATGTGGTACGGATAAGTTTTTTCTGTTTCTCCGGATCAAGATTATATTTCTGTAATGTTTCAAGATTAAGCCTGGCTACTGAGATCGGTGTTTTTAGTTCATGGGTTACGGCCATCATAAAATTCTGCTGTTGCTGCTGCAGCTTAAATTGCCTTCGGACAGAACGATAAACAAAAGCAGCCCCTATCAGAATCAGGATCAAAAAAGTGATTCCTTCGGCAAGATATTTACCTGTATTTCGTTTCGTTTCATTATCAATAGCAAAAGTTTTATTTCCCACTTGGGCAAGCGATATGGAGTCTTTTTCAAGATTAATAGATTTATACTGAAGCTGAGCAATCCGGGTGTTTTGCTTTTCCAATGAAATAAACCACCAGGCCAATGCTGCTACAATGTATAATAGCAGCATCCAATAGATGAAAATAGTACGTCTTGATCTTTTAAGGCTGTCAGGAGGCATGATGCAAAGATGGAGTTATTGTTTCTTTTCTATCCTAAGTCCTGCATTCAGCACATTCTTCAGGGGATCTTCCCGCATTATCTGTTCAATGCTGAAAGTATAAACACCGGCCTTTTTAAAATAGAATTGCCCGCCAACCGGTGTTAACGGGATGCGGTGTTCGTAAATATCATCCATGCCGCTGGCCAGCCATCCTTCATTATCTGTGGCAAGGCGAAGGTCATATCGTACTGTCTGTGTGCTGTCCTGCCGCGGCTGCCGGGTGGTTAGGTTGATATAAATATTATTAAAACTGTATTTATCATTATGCCGGAGAATGAAAAAAAGCTGGTAGGGCGACGAAGTATCTTTAATAGTAAAAGTAAAAGATGGCCGGTAACTATTCTCCCAGGAATGCCGGGGTATGCTCACCGATTTTTCGTAAAGATCAACGGTGGTACAGGAAGCAAGGCACAAGAGGCAAGGCACAAGAAACAAGAAGAGTCGTTTAATCTGCTTCATTTAACAAAGATAATATTCAAGGAACAAGAATACAAGGTACAAGGCACAAGTAACCCTATTCTATAAATTTTCTTTTGAATAATGTAGTAGTAGCAAGGCAGGAAAGATTTTTCCAATATCACGAACTTGTTCCTTGTATTCTTGTTTCTTGTGGCTTTACAAAGCATTCAACACCTGCTCCTTTGCTTTTTCCAGTTCATCCTTCATCATCACCACTGCTTTTTGAATAGTGGAATCATAAGCTTTGGAACCCGTTGTATTAATTTCACGGCCAATTTCCTGAAGTATAAACGAAAGTTTTTTTCCTTTTGATTCCTCATTTTCTGCCAAAAGCGATTTAAAATAATCACAGTGGTTTTTAAGGCGCACCTGTTCTTCGGTAATATCTATTTTTTCGATGTAATAAATAAGTTCCTGCTCCAGCCGGTTGCCGTCATAGTTTTCTTTGCCTACATTTTCTTCCAGCAGACGGGTAATGCCTTCCCTGATTTTTTGCTGGCGAAGCGGCTCCAGTTTTATAACTTCTACCTGCTGCTTTTCTATATTAGCGATGCGAAGGAGCAGATCTTTTTCCATCATGGCTCCCTCATTTAGCCGGTGGGTGTTCAGGTTATCAATTGCCCCTTGCAAAACTTGCTGAAAATCGGCCCACTCCTTATCGGATAGTGTTTCGCTGCTGGGAGTGATCACCTCGGGTAGTTTTACCAGTGTGCTGAGTATATGGGAGGGGTCCAGGCTCAGGGCGACAGACAGTTCGGCAAGTGGTTTGTAATAGGCTTTGGCCAGATCGGTATTAATAGTAACGGGTTTAGCACTACCGGTGTCTTTCAGACTTATCATACAATCCACACTGCCACGAATTAGTTTCCCCGACAGTATACGACGAATATCAAATTCAAATGGTTTTAAAATGGATGGTAGTTTTAGTTGCAGTTCAAATTGTTTTCCGTTGAGAGATTTAATATCCACCAGGAAAGTTTTATCTCCTACACTTTTTTCTGATCTTCCAAAACCGGTCATTGACTTCAGCATGCAATAATTTTTAGATTGCGGTAAAGGTATTTTTAATTATTGACTAATAGGTTAATGAAAGTTTAAGCCATGTAAAGGCTCATTAATCGAACATAGAATATTAATTGAACAACATTTAATATAGTGAAGCACTCTATCCACTAAACAACAAATAGTATTCAGGTGTAAATCTTGTTATTCTTGATGAGGTTGGGCGAGCCCGGGCATAAAAAAATCCCTCCGTAGTAAGCGAAGGGATAATATATAGATGGGTTAGTAAGTACGGGGAAATAAATTTCCCTACACAATATTAGAAATAAATTTCATTAACCAAAAAATATTTTCAATATATTTTATTAACATTTTAAATATAGCTGTGGATAAACCGGCACTAAAGTACAGGAGTTATAAGGATAATGAATACTTCTTAAAAAGATTTGATAGATTTTTTTTTCAAGATCTAAATTTCATTTCTTGTGTAACATAGGCTGGACATACTTTTCATTACTATTTTTTTTGATAATCAATCTGTTTGCAGGTTGATCTTTTATTTTTATTATCATTTTATTTTTTATTAATAATTCCTGGATAATGATTTTTACAGCCAGAAATTATCTTTTTTGAAAGAGCCTTTAAAAGTCCGGTAAAGACATCAAATCACTTGTTTTAGCTGTGATCTGCCATTTGTGTGGTTGTTACCTTTGTACAGTTTTCTACAAATCACTAAAAAATTATTCAGTATGGAATTTATAAATCCTGTTCCGGTAACAACTATTGCACAGCTTATAGGTGCTGAAATAATTGGTAATATAAATGGAAATGCGAGGGGCATTAATGAAATACATAAAGTCTCCACCGGAGATTTGGTTTTTGTTGATCATCCGAAATACTATGATAAATGTATTAACTCTGCAGCAACGTTTATTATTATCAATAAACAAACGGAGTGTCCGGAAGGGAAAGCGTTGCTGATAGTGGATGATCCGTTTGAAGCTTATTTAAAAATTGTCAACTTTTATCGTCCTTTTAGTCCTTCTATGAAAATGATCAGTGATACAGCAGTAGTGGGTGAAGGAACCGTAATAATGCCGAATGCCTATGTCGGGAATTATGTAACTATTGGAAAGAATTGCATTATTCATCCCCATGTGACGATACTTGATCATTGTATAATTGGTGATAATGTTATCATCCAGGCTGGTACTGTTGTTGGTAGTGATGCTTTTTATTATAATAAGAAGACCACCCGGGATGTCCAATATAAAAAAATGACCAGTTGCGGACGGGTGCTAATAGAAAATGGGGTAGAGATAGGTGCCAACTGTTCTATTGACAGAGGAGTAAGTAATGATACCATAATTGGTGCTGGTACCAAAATGGATAATCTCATTCATATTGGTCATGATACAGTAGTGGGAAAAAACTGTCTCTTTGCCGGACAGGTGGGTATAGCCGGTGCTACTATTATTGAAGACAATGTAATTCTCTGGGGACAGGTAGGGGTAAGTAAAACACTGACTATCGGAAAAGATGCCATCGTATATGCTCAAAGTGGTGTAAAAGATTCTATTGCCGGAGGCAAAGTCTATTTTGGCTCACCGGTAGAAGATGCGAGGGAAAAGATGAAAGAATTTATTTGGATAAAAAGGATACCGCAGTTGTGGGAGAAAGTGATGGGAAAGAAAGTTTGAGGTTTTCTGGTTTGAAGTTTAATTTTCTTGAAAGCTCATAGAATCTATTGGGCATAAAGTCAAAATCGAAAAGCAAGGCCAGAGCAAATATAGTCTTCCCCTTAGTAGAAGGTCAGGATGGGGTTTTAATCAGGCACATAATCATACGGCAATAGGTCCGCTACATTCTTCCAGCTCCAGTAGCCCTGGTTAACCCAATCTTTCTGATCATAATAATATCCATTTTGTGTAATGGCAATGGTTTCTTTTATATCAATATATGAAATTGAATAGGGAACTGATTTTGGCAAGCTCATTTTTTTCAGATATTCAGGTTCGGGCCTTTTTTTTGTGTACGTAACACTTATCTTTTTCGGATAGTATATTTCTATTTGCATCGTACTATCTAAAGCACCATAGTACATGGTATCATACACATCTTTTACCTTATTAAATTTTTTGGCGTTGTTATCATCCAGCATATCCACTATCCAGCCGTCTTCTACAAGGGTGCTATCATAATAGCTACGCATAAAATGAAGTTTGGAACCTTCATAGGTTTTTAAACGATTACCAGCCCACACTTTTTTCAGGCTGTCACTTTCCTCCATTTCTGTATAAAGGCAGTAGCCACGGTAGGAGTTAATATTAGTGCTGTAATAATAAACAAATGAATCAAGCTGGTAACGCAGGTTATATCCCAGTGCATTGTTAGCAATCTGAAGAGCATCGGTTGCCACCACCTTTAAGCGGTTACTTCTTTTATAAAAATAAAATTTTAATACTTCCGGGTTGATCAATACACTTTTCATAGCATTGGGAGTAGCGCCGATAAAGTTTTTTATAAAAAAATCGCCATACTTTTCCCAGCCATCTGCCACTTCATATGTATTCTTTAGCACTACTTCGCCAAGGCTCTTATCTTCCTTAACCAATAATATTTCCAGCTTGTTGTTTTCCGTTACCCGGACGGTTTGTGTCTGAAAGCCTGTATAACTGAATATCAGATCATATCCGCCGGATTTTAAAGAAATAGAAAATTGTCCCTGCTTATTGGTTACAGTTCCTAACGTTGTATTCTGGCAAAATACAGAAGCTGGTGTCAGTGGTTCACGGGTAGCTGAATCCAGCACGGAACCGGTAACTACAAACTGTGCATTTGCAATAAATGAAAATCCACTAAGAAGGAATAGGAGAACGAAACGAATTTTGTGCATAGAAATTGATTACCGCTTAAAGATAGCGCCAAAGATTGTATGGTTGCATGGAAGAATGCTTCTAAATATCCTCCCATATTAGACCCCTGCGAAAATTCCTATAGTATAACAACTTTAACTTATGGGAAACTCCGAAATCCCTTCTTCAGGGGGAGGCGCCATTTTATTCAGGGAAGTCGAATAAACTTTACAAGCTTTTTTTATGGTTTCCTCCAGCGGAGTAAAGGAAAACCCGGGCAAGTATTGTAATATTTTATCATTTTCAAACCAGGTTTGGCTTTGTGCCACTCTTGCACTTTCTTTTGTCAGTAATGGTTTTTTACCTGTAAATATAGATTTCAATTTCTCTATTCGCCATGCCACTTCCATCAGGAAAGGTGTGATTGCCTTATGCGGTCGTTTTTTATTAAATCCATCGGCTATGGTATTTTGCAATTTTTGGAAAGACCATGTATCGCCATTTACTATAAAACGTTGTTCATTGATATCGCTTTCCATTAAAACAATAGCAGCCTTTGCTACATCTTCCACATCTACAAACCCATTAATGCCTGAACTAAACCATTTAAATCCTTCATATACATTTTTAAAGATGGCACAACTGCTGCTATTCCAGTCGCCGTAACCGAGAATGGTACCGGGATTTAAAATAATACCTTCCAGTCCTTCGCTGATACCACGCCACACATGCAACTCCGCTTTGAATTTGCTTTTGGCATAATGCGTATTGACTTTACTTTCTTCCCATTTCGTTTCTTCATTTACATTACCACCACCTTCCGTTCTTCCAATCGCAGCAACCGAACTAATATGTATTAACCGTCGTACCTCTTTTTCCAGGGCCATATTTACCACATTCGCCGTTCCTTCCACATTTACCTGGTACATATTTTTCCTGTCCTTATTGACAAATGAAACAATGGCGGCAGAATGAATAACTGTGTCAACGCCTTCCATAGCATCTTGTAACGCTACCACATCTAATACATTACCTTCCACCCACTCCACTTTATCAAAAATTTCTGAAGAAATCCAAAAGGGCAGCTTATTGCTGCGGCGGATAGCCCGGACATGATAGCCTTTTTCCACCAATTGCTTAATGATATAAGAACCAAGAAAACCCGTGCCGCCAGTAACTAAGACTATTCCCATTTTTGTTAAGATGTTTTAGAAACTTTCTGTTGAAGTATGTTCAATTTTTATACATCGCTGCTCAATATGATTTTTTTAGAATAAAGAAACTACCGGTGTAATGATTATAATTCTCCTAAGAGGTAGAGGCTTCATAACTGTAATACCCTTTCCCGCTTTTTCTCCCTAACTCACCTAGTTCTACTTTCTCTTTTTGAATATAGGATGGTCTTAGTCTTTCAGGATCATTCATTTGCTCATATACCGAACAACTTACTGCATAGTTTATATCATTGCCAATCAGATCCATCAGTTTAAATGGTCCCATTTTAAAACCAGTTGCTTCCAGCAATGTATCAATTTGAGTGAAATTGGTAATGCCTTCTTCAACAAGCCGCAACGATTCGATATAGTATGGTCTTGCCACCCGGTTAACGATAAAACCCGGGGAGTCTTTACAAATCACCGCCACTTTTCCCATTTGTTTCACCAGTTCTGTAATTATTCCAGTGGTTTGAATATTGGTATATTCCGAATTTACTACTTCCACTAATTTCATTATCGTGGCAGGATTAAAAAAATGCATACCAATCACCCGTTGCGGACTCATTACGCCGGCTGCAATTTTAGAAACAGACAAAGAGGAAGTATTGGTGGCAAAAACAGATTCGCTGTGGTTAAGCTCTGCCAACTGATTAAACAGGGCAATTTTTATTTCCGGCTTTTCAATTATGGCTTCAATAAAAACATCGGCGAGACAACTTTGAACATCATCAGTAAAATGAATCCGCTGCTGCATCTTTTCTTTTTCCTCAGCCGTTATCTTCCCTTTCTCTACCAGTGACTGCCAATTCTTTTCAATGCTGACCTTTGCTTTCTCCAGCACCGCAGAATTCAATTCGTATAAAAGAGTATAAAAACCAGCCTGTACGGATGCCTGTGCAATTCCACTGCCCATTGTTCCTGCCCCGCAAACACAAATGGTATCGATAGTCATTTTTGAACTATTTAGAAACGATAAAGATACTACTACCCTGATAGCTCCGCAACCACTACACAATAAATATCCTTTTCTTTGTGACAGGGCAAATAGTATCTTTAAAAATTATCCTGCTACTTATGCGAAACAAATTGCTGCTGATAGGATTATTGTCTCCTTTGTTTTCCCTTTCACAAACTTTTGAGTGGTGGAGAGATAATGTTGGCTGGGATGGTGTCACTCACTGGGGGAAATATATTATTGTAAGCCCTGAATACCTTGGACCAAATGCACTGAGTGTACCACTGATCAATAACGGAAGTATTGACAGCATTAGTTCTATTGGATTGACGGCTAATGCCCATTTTTCAAAAGGAGACAAGACAAAAAACCTGATGCTGTATGGCAATTATACCACCAAAAAAAACACTATTGCTATCGATCTGCAGTTTGTACCCTATGAGGTTTTTAAAATGTCGCATGAAACAAAAACAAAACGAAAAGTTTATTACCTGAACTACAATGACGATCATACAGTAGGTGATGTTGTGGTAAATACAACTTTTCATGTACTGGAAAAAAAGAGAAATAAATTTCAATTGGCCATACGGCTGGGATTCAGAATGCCCTCTGGCCGCCATTTGGGATCAGCCCGGTATGCAGATGTTCCGGGATACTCTATTGACCTTGGGGGTGGCATACCTTTTAAAAACCCGGAATGGAAATGGATAGCCATGGCTGGTTTTTTTGTCTGGCAAACGAATGTTGATAATCTGCGGCAGGATGATGCATTTCTTTTTGGCAGCGGTCTTGAATGGAATCACAAAGGTTTCCGCCTCCAGGCCTATGGTGCAGGATATACAGGATATAAGAATAATGGAGACCGGCCGACATTATTAAGAATGAACATGGAAAAGAGAAAGAATACGAAAGTCTATATCTTCCGGTTGCAACAGGGGCTGCATGATTTTGAGTACTTCACTGCTGAAGCAGGAGCCAGGTTCCTGCTGGGTAAATAATCTCCTGCTTTTTTTAATTTTCTTATCTTAAACAAAATTTTGACATGGACACCAACCAACCAACTACTACCACTACTTATGTGCAGACTACTGCTTCTCCCGGAATGTTTGGGACAAAAATCCCTTCCACTATTGCTTTTGGCGTAGCTATTCTGCTTTTCCTGATGCCTTTTGTAGATATTAAATGTAATAATATGTCGCTGCAGCAGGTAAGTGGTGTTCAGTTGGCTACAGGGTTTAAAATGAAAAACAACAGTTCCGATAATTCTTACCTGGATGATGTGAAGACAGATAAAGTAGATGATGCCATTACGAAAACCACAACAAAGACAGATGGCAAAGAACCCAATCTCTATGCATTGATTGCCCTGGGATTAGGTGTACTGGGATTGATTTTGTCATTCACCAATGCCAAATCAGCTATTGGAGGAGCAATGGTTACAGGCATCGCTTCTGCCGGCGCCATGATAGGTATGATGCTGGACCTTAAAAAGAAAGCTAAATTAGACATACCTGATGTAAGTGATAAAACTCCTGATACAGATGTGGGCAATGCCATTGATAAGGTAGGCGATAAAATGAGTGATTTGACGAATAAGATGAATATCACTGTTGATTTTACTCCCTGGTTTTACATTTCAGTAATTGCTTTCCTGGCGGCGGCTTTTTTTTGTTATAAAAGAATGTCGGCGGCAAAAAAATTGTAATAATTTTTCTATTAATATTTCTCACACTTAAAACCAACCAACTAACATGGACAGAAAAACATTAACCATCGTTTTGGCAATTGCCCTGATTGCCAGCTTCTTCCTGCCTCTTTACAGTTTTGGCGGAAAAGGAGCAAGCGGCCTCGATATCGTTTCTGCAAAACAAGGGGATTGGCAAAAATACCTTCTGCTCTTGATTCCGATCACAGGATTACTGTTGCTATTTGGAGAGCTCAGTAAAAATTATATTCTGGGCAGGGGATTGCTTGCCTGGCTGCCTTTACTCACCTTACTCTTCCTTCTTATTATAAGCCCTTTGATCAATGGAATTAAAATTGATGATATTTTTAAGGCTCTTGGAAGAGGATATGGTGCTGGTATGTGGATAGCGATAGTGGCTTCGCTGGTGCTGGCTTTTTATAATCCCAGAAAATAAAATAAGGAGAAACAATTTTATAAAAGGCTGTCTCTGCAGACAGCCTTTTATATTTTATATGGCGGAAGTAAACTGTCACAGGAACCGTACATCATTTTCACTGAATAATCTTAGATCATTAACCCCATACTTTAACATAGCGGGTCTTTCGATACCCATACCAAAGGCGAAGCCAGTGTATTTATTAGGATCAATATTACAATTGGATAAAACATTGGGATGAACCATACCGCACCCAAGTATCTCTACCCAACCCGTTTTTTTACAAATATTACAACCACTGCCACCGCAGATAAAACAGGTAACATCCATCTCCGCACTGGGTTCTGTAAAGGGAAAATAAGAGGGACGAAAGCGAACTTTTACATCCTTGCCGTACATTTCTTTTACAAAAAAATATAATGTTTGTTTCAGATCGGCAAAAGAAACATTCTCATCAATGTATAATCCCTCCACCTGGTGAAAGAAACAATGGCTTCTTGCACTAACGGTTTCATTGCGGTATACACGGCCGGGCATTACCATCCGGATGGGCAGCTTGCCTTTTTCCATTTCCCGTATTTGTACATTACTGGTGTGAGTTCGAAGTACCCAATCCGGATTTTGTTGCACATAAAAAGTATCCTGCATATCCCGTGCAGGATGATGTTCGGGTAAATTCAATGCACCGAAGTTGTGCCAGTCATCTTCTATTTCCGGTCCTTCTGCTACGGCAAAGCCCAGACGCTGAAAAATAGATACAATCCTGTTTCTCATTAAGGTGACAGGATGTCTTGAGCCTATCGGCAACTCATCACCGGCTAAACTCAAGTCTATGTTACTGGCTGTTGACTGTTGACCGTGGACTGTTGATTCTCTCACCGATTCATATTTGCTTTCTGTAAAAACTTTGAACTCATTCAGCAATAGCCCTGCTTCTTTCTTTTGCTCTGCCGCTACATTTTTCATTTCGCCCATGATGGCTTTTACAATGCCCTTGGTGCCAAGGTATTTAATACGAAATTCTTCAATGGCTGTTGCATCTGCGGCATTAAAATTTTCAATTTCTTTTTTGTAGTTGTTGATCTGCACTAACAATTGTTCCATGCAGCAAAGATAAACCCTGTTGACCACACTATTTTTTTGCCTCTCAGGCCGGGGTAATGATATACTTATTCATGGCAGACCATCATCATTAAATAAGGTTGGTATGCATTTGGGAAAATGGTAATTTGGAAAAAGAGAATAACTGCTATGAAAAGGAGAATTTTCTGCATTAGTTGAATCGTTGGTCGCCCCTTTTTGTTGGCCACTGTATAGGCGGTAAAAACTTTTTGCAATCCGCTTCCAAACTTTAACTTGCACCTA
>JBKJLR010000202.1:0-7458 GCA_046596865.1 Chitinophagaceae bacterium | reverse complement strand
GATAATGCACCTTGTGAAAATGTATGCCCTGTGGCAGCTACCAACCACAGCTCAGAAGGAATTAACCAGATGGCTTATAACCGTTGCATCGGAACAAGATATTGTGCTAATAACTGTCCGTTTAAAGTTCGCCGGTTTAACTGGTCTGATTATACCGGTGCCGATAGTTTCCCTGATAACCGTGACCAGCAATTAGTTGGTAAGCTGGATGGTGTAATCGAGCAAATGAATAATGATCTCACAAGAATGGTATTGAATCCGGATGTTACAGTTCGTTCAAGAGGTGTAATGGAGAAATGCTCTTTCTGTTTTCAAAAATTAGCGATTGCAAAATTAGATGCGAAAAAAGAAAACCGCATACTCAAAGATGGTGATGCAAAAACAGCTTGTCAAACAGCTTGTTCAGGCGATGCTATCGTTTTTGGAAATGCAAAGGATAAAGATAGCCAGTTAACAAAAGTTCGAAACGATAATAAACAGCGCAGTTTTTATGTACTGGAGCAGTTACATGTGTTGCCGAATATTACTTACCTGGCGAAAGTGAGAAATAGTGAAGAGATAGATGAACATTGGGCCGGTGCACATGGAGCAGAACATAGTCAAGAGGGACATCAAGAAGAAAGCCACAAAGGTGACAGCACATTGCCTTCGGCACCTAAAACAGAAGAAGTACACCATTAATAACAAGAAGAAAGAGATTTTAATTATTTGATTTTTTATAATCGCTTATGTCATTACTCAGATACGAATCACAGGTAAGACCAGCACTGGTAGAAGGTGAGAAAGATTACCACCAGATAACCGAAGATATTTGCCGTCCGGTGGAAGCCAAGCCGTCAAAACTTTGGTGGATCGGTTTTCTTATATCAGTACTGTTCCTTGCTTTTGGTATCCTTTCCGTTACCATGGAGGTAATATATGGTACCGGTCAGTGGAACCTGAATAAAACAATCGGCTGGGGTTGGGACATTACCAACTTCGTATGGTGGGTAGGTATTGGTCACGCCGGTACATTGATTTCTGCTATCTTATTATTATTCCGCCAGGGCTGGAGAACGGGTGTGAACCGTGCTGCCGAAGCGATGACAATTTTTGCGGTAATGTGCGCCGGGCAGTTTCCTATCTGGCACATGGGCCGGGTATGGAATGCTTTCTTTGTTCTTCCTTATCCAAACACAAGAGGCCCGCTGTGGGTAAACTTTAACTCGCCGCTTCTCTGGGATGTATTTGCGATATCAACTTACTTCACTGTATCCTTATTATTCTGGTACTCGGGTTTAATACCTGACCTTGCTACCCTTCGTGACAGGGCTAAAAAGAAATGGAGAAAAATGTTTTATGGAGTCGCCGCATTCGGCTGGACGGGTAGTACCAAACACTGGCAGCGTCACGAAGCACTTTCATTAGTACTGGCTGGATTAAGTACACCACTTGTATTATCAGTACACACTATTGTATCCTTCGACTTCGCCACCTCTGTTGTTCCGGGCTGGCATACTACCATCTTCCCTCCTTATTTCGTAGCGGGTGCCATCTTTTCGGGTTTTGCCATGGTGCAAACACTTCTGTTAGTGACCAGGAAGGTATTAGGATTACAAGAGTACATCACTCATGAACATATCGAGGTAATGAATAAGGTAATTGTGCTGACAGGTTCTATCGTTGGTATCGCTTACCTCACCGAATTATTTATGGCCTGGTACAGTGCCAACCCTTATGAGAACGCTGCTTTTTTTGATAACCGGTTAGATCTGAATAGCCCTTACGGCTGGAGCTACTGGATCATGATGGGCTGTAACGTATTGTCCCCGCAGATATTCTGGTTCCGCAAAATGAGAAGGAACCTGGTGCTTACTTTCTTCATGTCTATTTTAATAAATATCGGTATGTGGTTCGAACGTTTTGTAATTATCGTTACTTCTGTTTACCGTGACTATCTCCCCAGTGCATGGAGTACCTATTATACACCGACCATTTGGGAAGTTGGATTTTATATGGGAACATTCGGGTTGTTCTTCACTTGTTATTTCCTGTTCTCCAAATTCTTCCCGGTAATTGCGATTGCAGAGATCAAACATATATTGAAACGAAGCGGGGAGAATTATAAAGAGAAAATGGATGGAGTGGAAAAAAAGGATATGGAGAAGTTTGCCAAAGATGAGGCACATGATCATTAAACCCTGTTCCTAAAGGAAACTTAGGTTTAATAGTAGTGGATGTTTATTTATGAAAAGTTGAAAGGATAGAATTGAAATAAAAATATTTTTTAACCAATTCCGGAATAGTGTGATGGTAAAGTGAGTTTGAGTTTTCGGAGTATAAAGCCCCTTTAGGGGTTGGGGTTTATGAGTGTAAAAAAATTTGTAACTGGTAGTTTTTATGATGAGGAAGTGTTATTTCCTGCGGTAAAAAAGACCCGTCGTGCCGGATATAAAATCCATGATGTCTTTACCCCATTTCCTATTCACGGATTGGATAAGGCAATGGGTCTCCGGGATACCAGCCTGCACACGGCAGGATTTATTTATGCAATTACTGGAACTGCTACGGCTGTTGGTTTTATCAGCTGGGCATTAACGGTGGATTGGCAATTGAATTTTGGAGGCAAGCCTTTCTTTGCATTACCTGCCTGGATTCCTATCATCTTTGAGTTAACAGTATTGTTTGCATCGGTGGGTATGGTCCTTACGTTTTGTTACCTGTGCCAGTTAGCCCCTTTTGTAAGAAAAGATCACTTCAATCTCCGTTCTACAGATGACACATTTGTAATGGTATTGGAGTGTACAGATAAAACCAATGATGCAGAAGCTACCAGTTTTTTGCAGAGCATCGGGGCAACAGATGTACAGGTGCAATATAAAGAAACAGGCTGGTGGCTGGGTAGGTATGATAAGAATACCAAACGATTTGAAAGAAAGGAAGAAGTGGTTCATTAAACTCTTGTTCTCCTAAAGGGGAAGGTAGGTTTAAATAGTTCTTATAAACAGGAGCATTCTTCCCCATCCGCCCGTTGGCGGAGCGAAATGGGGAAATGATTTTCTCTGATTGACTTGGGTGGGTTGATATGAAAAGAATATAACAATGAGCAGGATTTTAAATAAAGAATGATGAAAAAATATTTTATAATAACAGGATTCATGGCGGCGATGGTGCTGATGGTGAGTTGTAATAAAGTTCGCCGCAGTCCCGGCCGGGCTTACATGCCAGATATGGCCTACAGTCGTGCGGTTGAAACATATGCTTCCACGGAAGGGTTGAAAAAAGCAGGAATCCATTACACGGCTATGCCAGTAAAAGGAACCATGGCCCGGGGTGATATGCAGGCGTATACATTAGAAAACGATTCCACAGGCTATATAAAATCATCAGCCATAATAAATCCGCTAAAGGTTGACAGCATTGATATAAAAGAAGCAGAACGTTTATACCTGGTGAATTGCGGAATTTGTCATGGGGCCAAACTGGACGGCAATGGTCCCCTTTGGAAAGATGGTAATGGTCCTTACCCCGCAGCACCCAAGAATTTTATGGCAGAGGATATGAAAAAGATGGCGGAAGGAACGATGTTTCATTCTGTTACTTATGGAAAGGGTCAGATGGGGAGCTATGCATCGCAACTTAGTACACCGCAGCGCTGGATGGTGATAGCTTTTATTAAATCAAAGCAGGGCAGTGGAGCATCAAAAGATAGTGTGATGGCGAAAGTACCGGCAACAACAGATACTGTGAGTAAAAAAGCAAAATAATAAGAACGTAATATTTGGGTTTGGTAGAAAATAAAAAAGAATGCTGATGTCAATAAGGGAAAAATTTATAGTAACTAAAAGATACAGCACCATAGCCTTGACGCTAATGGCCATTGGGGTACTTGCCATTATTGGTTTGTATATAACACAAGGAGCAAAAGATGATGTGCACATGCAGGCCCGTTTTTGGGGGTCCCTGTTGCAGAACAGTGTTTATTTTTTACTGGTGGTCAATGCAGCGATGTTCTTTATTTGTGCTACCACCCTTGCCTGGGGTGGCTGGCAAATGGCTTTTCGCCGGGTGCCTGAAGCTATTTCGGCGGTGGTACCTGTAATCGGAACTATTTGCGGTGTTATACTTTTGTTGATTTGTTTTGGCGGTAATCATGAATTATATCACTGGACAGATGGAGAGCATGTGCAACTTGACCCCATACTGAATTACAAAAAAGGATTTTTAAATAAGAATTTATTTGCCGGCTGGACAATATTTACCATTATCGCCTGGTCATTATTGGGATGGAAAATGAGAAAATTATCCCGCAGCCTCGATGATAAACCCCTGGCTACCGTGGCGGAAAGAAAGAAGTATGTCTTAAACAATACTGTTTGGGCAGCTCTTTTCATCGTAATTTTTGCTTTAACTGTTATGTCTTCTATTCCATGGCTTTGGTTAATGAGTATTGATGCACATTGGTACAGTACGATGTACAGCTGGTATACTTTTGCCAGTACGTTTGTAGCGGGCATGGCACTGATATGTTTATTTGTAGTGTACCTGAAAAATTCGGGCTATCTCGAATACACCAACGAAGAGCATTTACATGATATTGGAAAATTCATGTTTGCGTTTTCCATATTCTGGACATATTTATGGTTTTCCCAGTTTATGCTTATCTGGTATGCCAACATTCCGGAAGAAACGACTTACTTTAAGCCAAGGGCACAGGGAGTTTACAGCGGAATATTTTGGCTAATGTTTATCATCAATTTCCTTGCTCCGTTGTTAATATTAATGAGAAGAGGTGCCAAAAGAAATTATTCAACTATCACCTTCATGGCATTACTGATTATTTTTGGCCACTGGCTTGATTTTTACCAAATGGTATTCCCGAGCCCGTTGACAGATCATAAAACTGGGGAGACGCATGTACCAATGATATTGTGGGATTTTGGTGTGGCGCTGGGATTTGTAGGGTTGATCATGTTCGTAACAGGCAGGGCACTAAGTAAGGCTCCCCTGCTGGCTAAGAACCACCCTTTTGTAAAAGAAAGTTTGATCCATCATACATAAAGAGTTTGTGGTTTAATGTTTATAGTTTGAAGTTGCTTTAGTTTAAAGAGTATAAGTGAGTTTGAATAGTTGATATTTGGAATTTTTAATTTGATTTTTATTTGAAATTTAGATAAAAGATTATGCAGACAATTTTCATCGTTGCAATTTTAGGGCTGGGTTTTCTGATCACCTTTCAGATAGCCAAGGCCAGTGAGTATGTGGCAGTATTGCGTGGCGAAGAAAAGGCCCGCAAGCAAACGAATAAAGTCAATGCGTTTATGTTACTGGCTTTTCTGATCATTGGTTTTATTGGGGTTTATTATTGTAATGAAAAATTGAAAGGAAAGATCCTGGGGGAAGCAGCTTCTGATCATGGTGTATTGATTGACAGAATGCTTTATATAACAATAGCCCTGACAGGGATTGTATTTCTGATTACGCAGTTTTGTTTATTCTGGTTTTCTTTTAAATACCAGGAGTCTGATAAAAGAAAAGCTTACTACTATCCTCACAATAATAAACTGGAGGTAATATGGACGGTGATACCCGCTATTGCCCTGACAGTGCTGGTTGGCTTTGGTTTATTCTATTGGTTCAAAATTACGGGTGATGCGCCTAAGGGTGCTATGGAAGTGGAAGTAACAGGCAAACAATTTGGCTGGGAGTTTCGCTACCCGGGTAATGATAAAGTATTAGGAAAAAAGTATTTCAAGAATGTAAATGCTGCAAAAAATAATCCGGCCGGTCAGATATGGGAAGATAAATATAACCAGGACGATGTTTTTGTAGAACAGGAAATGCATTTAGTGGTTAATAAGCCGGTGAGATTAGTTATTAATTCAAAGGATGTAATACACGATGTGGGATTATCCCATTTCCGTATGAAGATGGATGCTGTACCGGGTACACCTACTACCATGTGGTTTACTCCAAAATTTACTACGAAGCAAATGATAGAGAAAACAGGGAAACCTGAGTTTGTATATGAGCTATCCTGCGACCAGATGTGCGGAAAAGGACATTATAGTATGAGAGGTGTGGTGATAGTGGAAACCCAGGAAGAGTTTGATGCATGGCTGGCTGGCAAAAAACCACAATACCTGGTGGCTAATCCTGGTAAAGACCCATCGGTGCCTAAAACGGATTCAGTGGTAAGCACGGTGCCTGCCGGAACAGTTTCGACAGCAATGAAAATGAAAAAATAAACAGATAGCAACGAAAGTTGTTACTAAAAGAAAAGAATATGAGTGAAGCATTGAATGTACATTCCGGAGTGGCTACTGCACATGGGGTGCATCATGATGAGCATCATGGCCATCACCATCAATCCTTTGTTTCGAAGTATATCTTCAGCCAGGATCATAAAACTATTGCCAAACAGTTTTTGATCACCGGGATTGTATGGGCTATTATTGGTGGTTTATTTTCTGTACTGTTCCGTTTGCAGTTGGGTTACCCCGAACAAACTTTCCCGATTCTTGAAACATTTTTTGGTAATTGGGCTAAAGGCGGACAAATACAACCGGAATTTTATTATGCCCTTATCACCATGCACGGAACTGTTTTGGTGTTTTTTGTATTGACAGCCGGTCTGAGCGGAACTTTTGCCAACTTTTTGATTCCCCTGCAGATTGGCGCAAGGGATATGGCTTCTCCGTTCCTGAATATGCTTTCTTACTGGTTTTTCTTTATGGCCAGTATCGTAATGATTTCCTCTTTGTTTATTTCCACGGGGCCGGCTTCGGGTGGTTGGACAGTCTATCCGCCATTGAGTGCATTAGGTCAGGCGGCATCAGGGTCTAAACTGGGAATGGATTTGTGGATAGTAAGTATGGCACTGTTCGTTGTGTCATCACTACTTGGCGGTTTAAATTATATTACCACTATTCTTAACCAGCGTACAAAAGGTATGAGCATGACAAGGCTTCCATTGACCATCTGGGCCTTGTTCTTTACAGCAGTACTTGGGGTATTATCATTCCCGGTATTATTATCCGGATTGATTCTATTATTAATGGACCGCAATCTCGGTACAAGTTTCTACCTGAGTGATATTGTAGTAAATGGAGAAATATTACCGAACGAAGGCGGAAGTGCTATTTTATTCCAGCACTTATTCTGGTTCCTCGGCCACCCCGAAGTGTATATCATCCTGTTGCCGGCAATGGGAATGGTATCGGAAATATTATCTGTTAACAGCCGTAAACCAATATTCGGTTACATGGCCATGTTAGGTTCCTTATTCGCTATTACCATTCTTGCCTTCTTAGTGTGGGCACACCACATGTTTGTCACGGGATTAAATCCTTTCCTGGGTTCGATATTCGTATTGCTGACGCTATTGATTGCGGTGCCATCAGCTATTAAAGTATTTAACTGGCTTACCACATTGTGGCGGGGGAACATACGGTTTACTCCGGCAACATTATTTGCCAT
>JBKJLR010000132.1:0-6588 GCA_046596865.1 Chitinophagaceae bacterium | reverse complement strand
GGCAAAAAAAGTTATAATTGTTTTTTTGTTTCTTGCGAAATCAGCCGGTTTATCAATGGTAACTTTTATATCCCCATGGATTTTGAAGGACCTCATATTAGCAGAGAATTCCTGGCAATTCGCTGCTGCGGTATGCAACATCAGAAAGCTTGCCACTATAAAAGACTGGAAGCCAGTACTCATTTTATTAAATTACAATGTTGTTATGAATAAAGCGACCTGCATGCATTCGTACTTTTCCCATATAAAATTAATACTATAAAAAAAGTTGCCATTAGCTTGTCACAAAAGATCCCGTTCATTACATTTGCACCATTATCTCCTTTATTCTTACTGAAACTCCGCACACAATTCCCTGGAAAACCTGATAATTATTCATTTTTTAAAAATCAGGTTATGAAAAAAATCAAAATTCTTACAAGAAACGAAAATGTGCAAGCCGGATTAGTTATTGCGGGTTTTGTTATCGTCTTCTCTTTGCTGGCAATATTTTTTATGTAACAAATAGAAATTACTTACAATTTCTGTCTGCAATATTATGGCAAAGAGCATCCTGGCCCGCCAGATTGCCTTATATTTTTTGTATGGCCCTTTTCAGGAGTTCCCGGGATGAAATTTTTTCCATGCACTTAAAGTGACCCAACGGGCATTTATCATACCCGATTTTGGAGCAAGGTCGGCACCAGAGTTTATTTGTTTGTAAAATATCGAATGATTGTACATCTGTAACCTTGTTGCCATAATACGGATACATTCCAAACGAAGGAACTGTATTTCCCCAAAGAGAAATGATCGGTCGCTTAAATGCAGCAGCTATATGCATCAGGCCGGTATCATTGCTTATGACAAGCTTTGCTTTTCTTACAAGGTCAGCACTTTCATTCAGTTTAAATTTACCACAGGCATTATACACTCTTACTGAGTCAACCGCGGCAATCTCATCGCCATTTACTTTGTCCCCGGGACCGCCTACTAAAATAATTGGATGGTCCATTGTTGCGCAAAATTCTTTCCATTTATGGACCGGCCACCGCTTGGTAAAATGGGCAGCACCAATTACACAGGCAATATATCCTGCATGATGAGAAGCAGGAATGTCTTCCCGTTTTGTTTCTTCTTCCTTTGAGATAAAATAATCCAATCCTGCTCCATCGTTCCTTACACCAAATGATTCTACTGTTTTCAGGTAGCGGTCAACAATATGGACTTTCGGCAGGATGTTTATTTTCAGTGCTGTATAGATATACTTTCGGATATTAAGTTTGTAAAATGAAAAAGATTTTTTCTTCAGCGCATTTTTTACCCGGAGTGTCTTGCTGTTATGATGAAGGTCAATGATATAGTCATACTCTTCCGTTTTCAATTCCTCTATCATTAGTTCCCAGCTATGGGCCAGCACATGCAGTTTATCAATGTAAGGATTGTGTTCCACAACCGAACGAAAAGAATCTTTAACCAAAAAATGTATTTCTGCATCCGGCACCTGCTTTTTCAGGCAGCGCATGACAGGTGTAGTGAGAACAATATCGCCAATAGAGGAAAAACGTATGATAAGGAACTTCATTTTGATTCAGTTGATAGTTTATTGTTCGCCGTTCATAGTTGAGTAAACTATGAACCATCAACCATGAACTATTCTTCTATATAATCGAGGTCTTTATGAAAAGTCTCCTCCGTAAAGTAAGCAGCAATCAATGTAATAGCCATGACAATTACACCTGTTATCATGGCACTCTTCACAAACGACCAGCCAATGCTTTGCTGAAATAATCCAACAAACATTAAATTGATAAGGGGCAACGAGCCTCTTACAAAATTAGGTATAGTTGTGGCCGCAGTAGCACGGAGATTAGTACCGAACTGCTCCGCCCCCATCGTTACAAATATGGCCCAGAAGCCGGTACTGAAACCAAGTGCAGCACAGGCGATATACATCGAAGCATCGTTCTGGATATTTCCACTGAAAAAATAAATACCGGAAATGATTGCAAAAAAGTAAAACAGGTATAAAGCTTTTTTTCTGCTTTTAAAATATTGGCTTATAAACCCTATCAATATATCGCCAATGGCAATAGCTGCATAAGCATACATGATGGCACGGCCTGATTCAATTTTATTTTCGCCATAAAATTCAGTGGCAAAGCGGTTGCTTAAATTAACAAGTATGCCAATTACAAACCAGGTAGGCATACCAATGAGTATTGCGAGGATATATTTTTTAAACCGTTTCTGATTTTGAAAAAACATAAAAAAATTTCCCCGGGAAACTTTCCTTTGCTGTATCTGTTTAAATAAGCCGCTTTCAGCAACACTTATCCGTAAGAATAATAATACTACTCCCAACCCGGCGCCAATCTTATAACACAACCTCCAATCATCAGTAAACTTAAAAGTAAAGTAGGCCGCAACAGCTCCAAACAACCCAATGCCTGCCACCAGCGAAGTGCCAATTCCTCTTTTAGTTTTTGGCAATAACTCGCTTACCAAAGTAATTCCGGCACCCAACTCCCCGGCAAGACCGATACCGGCAACAAATCTTGCATAAGAATATTCTTCGACTGTGGTTACAAAAGCTGTGAAAAAGTTAGCGATTGAATAAATTATAATGGATCCAAACAAAACACTTAACCTGCCTCTCTTATCCCCCATTACTCCCCATATGATACCACCAATGAGCAAGCCCCACATCTGCCAGTTAATAACACTGGTACTGGCAGCTATTACATCTTTCTTAATAGTCAAATCAACACCAAGTGAGGCAAGGCTTGGTTCTCTTACAATAGTAAATAGCAATAAATCATAAATGTCAACGAAATAGCCTAAGGCTGCAACAATAACAGGAATAGATAAAATACCGTATTGCTTTTTCATAGCTCAGCGAAGTGTATTGTCAGCAGATGGAGGCATCCCGGGCGGATCTTTCTTTGATGTTAGCATTTTAATAATTACGGGTGCCGTAGTTATCAAAACAATTCCAAGGACAATTAATTCAAGATGATCTTTTAGATCGAATCCAAACTGGCTGAGTATCCATTTTTGTAAAAAATAACCGGCGAATATCATGGTGAATACCCACAATACACAACCAACAACATTAAAGAAATGAAATTTTTTCCTATCCATCTTTACAATGCCCGCTACGATGGGAGCAAATGTTCTGATGAAGGGAAGAAACCTGGCACCAATAATTGCAAGACCTCCGTGTTTGGTGTAAAACTCCTGTGCCTGGTATAAATATTTTTTCTTAAAGAGAAAACGGTCTCTCCATGTAAACATGGCAGGGCCTATTTTTCGCCCGGTCCAGTAACCAACCGCATTTCCCCATATCCCTGCCACTGATATAAGTCCCACTAAAACAAACAGGTCCACCCACTCATTCCTCACATGTCCCATACCCACATTTTTCAGGAATTGGTAAGCCAATCCCGGCAGAACGGTTCCATCCTCTTTTGTTATTTTGTGGGCAAAAATTCCTGCCACAAATAATAATGAATCGCCGGGGAGAAAAAATCCTACAAACAAACCGGTTTCCGCAAATATTACGAGCAATAATAACCAAAGGCCGCCATTTTCAATATAAAACTGGGGCTGTAATAACTGGCTCCAGTGGAAGCTATCCAATAAATACATCAACTCCATTCGTAATTTATTTAATCCTTTACTTAATCAATAACAGCATCAGCTTTTGCTTCATTAAATGCTAAAGCTTTTGCATCGTCAAACTCACCTTCCCAACGGGCAATTACACAACTGGCTAAAGTATTACCAATTACATTGACTGATGTACGAGCCATATCCATCAATTCATCTATTCCGTAAATAGCCATAATGGGCCAAAGCGGAAAATGAAAGGTGTTAGCGGTTGCTATTAATATTACCAATGAAGCCCTGGGTACGGCTGCCACCCCTTTGCTGGTTAACATTAATGTAAGGCCAATGATAACCTGTTCGCCAAAGGACAAATCCATGCCGGCGGCCTGCGCAACAAACACAGATGCAAGGGAAAGATATAAAGTGGTCCCATCAAGATTAAAGGTGTACCCGGTAGGAATAACAAACGAAACAATTTTTCTTGGCACACCAAACTTTTCCATATTCTCCAGTGCTTTTGGCAGGGCTGAATCCGAACTGGTGGTAGCAAAGGCGATAGACACCGGCTCCCGTATTGCCTGTATGAATTTTCGTATGGGTATTTTTGCTATCCAAAGTGCAATGGGCAATAGCACTAATAGAATAAAAGCAATCAATGCCATGTATAATGTTATAAGCAATAATGCCAGGTTCTTTAAAATATCAATACCCAGATGCCCGACAGTAACGGCAATGGCAGCACCTACACCAAAAGGAGCAAAATACATGATGATATTCGTGAACTTGAACATAGTTTCTGCCAGGCTTTCTGCAAAGTCGAGCATTGGTTTTTTCTTCTTTTCATTTAGCAGTGCTAATGCAATACCGAATATGACACTAAAGAAAACTATTGGCAACACATTTCCTTCATAAATTGATTTAATAATATTCTCCGGAAAAATATCAATGATATGATCCTGCCAGCCTTTGGGTGCGGCATCCGGTAATTTTTCCAGCAAGCCTTGCGGCACTTCCACGCCGGCACTGTCCAATACAGCAATGACTTTGGATTGTAGTTGTCTTTCAGAAGACCTCGGCAATTCTTTTAATTCCGAAGGAATAGTAATACCTTTTCCTGCACCCGTCATATTAATTGCAGCTAAACCGATAAGGAGTGCAATAGTAGTTACGATTTCAAAATACACTAACGACTTCCAACCCATCCTCCCTACCTGTTTTAGGTTGGCATGGCTGGCAATGCCCACCACCAATGTTGCAAAAAGCAAGGGGGCGACAATTGTTTTTACTAAGCGCAGGAATATTTTACTTAAGAAAGAAAGCTGTTGGGAAAAATCTCTGAAATCCAACCCTATCTCAACACCAATGACCATAGCTACGAGTATCCAGGTAGTCAGCGATCTTTTATAAATAGCAAACAAAGCGATACTTGCCACAAAAATCCAACGGGTCGTCATTAATGCCTTATCGGAAAAAGTAACCCATCCCTGCATGTGCAAAAAATGGAGAATAGCAACCACCGTAAAAAGCACCAGTGCAAGCAATCCGGCTTTTCTTGTATTCATAGTAAATTCGGTAAGGTCTCAAAACTAAAGGTTTACGGCCAATCCCGGAAATATGTTAGGCTCGGGCCGTTTATAATTTTTTTTGAGTCTTTTTACCGGAAATTTGTATTTTCCATGCTGCTTTAAAACACTGCTTCACCAAAACCAACATCATGGCGGAACAACAAACCGGATTTAAACCAACACTTGGGTTATTTGACGCAACAATGATTGTGGCAGGTTCCATGATAGGCTCAGGTATTTTTATCGTTAGTGCAGATATAACAAGAAATGTGGGCAGTGCTGGCTGGCTGATAGCAGTGTGGCTGATTACAGGGTTTATGACATTAACAGCAGCTCTTAGTTATGGTGAATTAAGTTCCATGTATCCCAAAGCCGGAGGACAATATGTTTACCTGAAAGAAGCTTTTAATCCCTTAGCCGGATTCCTGTATGGCTGGAGTTTTTTTGCGGTCATACAAACAGCAACGATAGCAGCAGTTGGAGTTGCATTCAGTAAATTTTTAGCTTATTTAGTTCCCTCCTTAGGCCCGGAAAATATATTGGCTGATTTAGGTTTTATAAAAATTCATGCCGGTCAGTTGGTTTCTATTGCACTGATTATTTTCCTGACTTATATTAATACCAAAGGTGTTAAGGGTGGAAAAATGATACAAACTACTTTTACAGTTGTAAAATTATTATCGCTTTTTGGATTAATCGCTTTCGGCTTTTTACTGGCTTCAAAACCCGGCGTATGGAATGCCAATTGGGCCGATGCCTGGAACATGCAGTCCCGCAATGCAGAAGGTATGATAATAGGCGGGGTAACAGGCAGTGCTATATTAGGTGCTATTGCTGCGTCTATGGTTGGATCGATTTTCAGTAGTGATGCATGGAATAATGTAACCTTTATTGCAGGTGAAGTAAAAAATCCGAAACGTAATATCGGGTTAAGTTTGTTTTTAGGCACCCTGATTGTAACAATCATTTACGTAGCAGCAAATCTTATGTATCTGAATGTGCTGCCGCTAAATGAAATTGCACCTGCTCCGCAGGATCGGGTAGCTGTTTCAGCAAGCAAGGCCATTTTCGGAGACATTGGTACTTATGTAATAGCAGTGATGATAATGATTTCTACTTTTGGATGTAATAATGGATTAATACTGGCTGGTGCAAGAGTTTATAATGCGATGGCAAAGGATGGCTTATTTTTTAAACAGGCTGGTCAGTTGAATAAACATAATGTTCCTGAATTTGCTTTGTGGGTACAATGTATCGTGGCTTCGCTTTTATGCCTTAGTGGTAAGTATGGTGATTTGCTGGATATGATTTCGTTTGTAGTAGTGATGTTCTATGCGTTAACCATTCTTGGAATTTTTATTTTAAGAAAAAATAAACCCGGTTTAGAAAGGCCTTACAAAGCATTTGGCTATCCCTTATTACCGGCTATTTA
>JBKJLR010000090.1:0-2586 GCA_046596865.1 Chitinophagaceae bacterium | reverse complement strand
ACCCACTGACATATTTTCCAGGTGCCGGTATTTGCTTGATTGTTCTGTAATTTTTTCAAATGACATTTTTCCTGTCGTTTAGCTGTGATATTCTATCAAACCTTCCATTGGATTTTTCATGATCTTACCCAATTCAAATTCATAACTGTTACAAAGTTGCTGTAACACATCTTTAAAACCAAATGCCACACTTCCGGCAAAATGAATGGGTAGTGTCCAAGTCTCCCTGTATTTGCAAAGATGATTAAAGAAAAAATCATTCAATCCGTCTTCAATAATATTTTCAATCATGTAATGCCCACGATTTTCTGCCAGAAATTTAGCGAAGCTGGCCAAGTAACGATTAGGCAATGGTTTTTTATAAACATTTTCTAATATTTCTGCCGTATTGGTAGTATAAGTCAGATCAAATCTTCCCCGCAGTTCTTCATCAAAAGTGCCATACAGGTAATACTGAATAACTTTTCTACCCAAATAGGCGCCGCTTCCTTCATCTCCTAATACATAGCCGAGTCCCGGGCTATTTTTTATTATTTTCTTTCCATCGTAATAACAGGAATTGGACCCTGTACCAAGAATGCAAGCCACTCCTTTGTTTCTTCCGCATAAAGCCCTTGCCGCTGCCAT
The DNA here is from genome assembly GCA_046596865.1 of Chitinophagaceae bacterium. GTDB lineage: Bacteria > Bacteroidota > Bacteroidia > Chitinophagales > Chitinophagaceae > JJ008. The sequence goes on along the minus strand of JBKJLR010000090.1, from coordinate 1,959 downwards.
CAGATCATGGTTTACATTCACATTGGCTCCTGCAAAAACTTTACTAACTGCTGTCTTCACTGATTTTGCATTAGTGGGATTAGCACACCCGGTGCCATAATAATATACTTCCTCTACCTCCACATTTTTTAATTTGGGTTTCAGTTCTTTCAGCAATAAATCAGTGATCTGCACCGTATCGAGAAAATAGGGACTGATCCCTTGTGTAATAACTGTTTTCTTTTTACCATTATTAAGCAAACACCATTCTGCTTTAGTCGCCCCGCTATCTGCTATAAGTTTTATGGGAGACATGTTAGAGGTTATTGATTGCTGATTACTTGACCTGTTTAACACCAGGGTTGCTGCTAGTTAAATTAAATCTTGCACTAACAAGTAACAAGAAAGCAGTGACCAGATCTCAACAACCGGAAACCAGCAACTTTTGGTTATTTTGCGTCAAATTACACAATAAAGGATTATGATGGGAAATAAAAAATTACAGGTTTGGCTGCCCTTACTTTTTTCAATAGTGATGATAGCAGGAATGTTATTTGGATACAAAATGGGGAATAATGGTGGCGGTAATAAAAAATTTTTTTCGTCTAACAACCGCAGTTCTCTTCAGGAAGCTGTTAATTTGATCAGGTTGAAATATGTGGACTCTGTTCAAATTAATTCATTAGAAGGAAGAGCTATACAGGAAATGATGTCGGAACTTGACCCGCATTCCGTCTATTTGCCCCCTGTTGATTTAAAAGCAGCCAATGAAGACCTGGCCGGAAATTTTGAGGGAATTGGTGTTGAGTTTAATATTTTCAATGATACAGTAAATGTAGTGTATGTTATTCCCAACGGGCCAAGCGATAAAGCCGGTTTGCAAATTGGCGACAAAATTTTAAAAGTAAACGATGTGGCACTAAGCTATAAAGCATCCGATGCTGATAGCATCAGGAAATATATACGGGGTGCCAGGGGTTCAAAAGCTGTATTGCAAATATTGAGGGGAAATTCACTTCAAAGCATAACAGTTCCCAGGGGTACAATTCCCGTTCCATCTGTTGATGCAGCTTATATGATCGATAAAAATTCTGGCTATATTAAACTGAATAAATTTACTGACAATAGCTATGAAGAATTTATGCAGGCCATGGAAAATCTTCAAAAGCAAGGTTTGCAAAACCTCATTTTTGATTTGCGTGGCAATGGCGGTGGTTTTATGAATGAAGCTGTGGATATGGCGGATGAATTCCTGGATGGAGATAAATTAATCGTTTACACAGAGGGTGTTAACAGCAGGAAACGGGAATACCGCTGCAAAAGACCCGGCCTGTTTGAAAAAGGCAAACTGGTGTTGCTGGTAGATGAACTAACTGCCAGTGCCAGCGAAGTTTTAGCTGGCGCCTTGCAAGATTGGTGCAGGGCAATAGTTGTTGGCAGGAGAACCTTTGGAAAAGGATTAGTGCAGGAACAATATTCGCTGACGGATGGCTCTGCTATACGATTGACTACTGCAAGATATTACACTCCGCTTGGCCGCAGCATTCAGCGTTCTTACCAAAAAGGAAAAAAGGTATATATGGATGATTTGTGGAATAGGTTTAACAGCGGCGAAATGTTATCCGGCGATTCATTAAAGATCCATAGTAAGGGTAAAAGATTTACCACCAGTTGCAAAGACACTTTGTATGGTGGTGATGGTATCACCCCTAACGAGTTTGTTCCGATCGATACCAGCAATGCCCAGCAAAAATTGCTGCGACTTTTAGGTGATGGTAAATTTAATAGTTATGTGTATAATTATTACCTGCACCACAAACAGCAGTTGAACCAATATTCTACGGCGACAGATTTTGCAGGTCTTTTTAATGCTAATGATATGTACAATAGTATTGTCAATGTCCTTCCTGATTCATTAAAGCTTAAAACTATTTCTATAAAAGAAAAAGAAATGTTGCAACAAAGATTAAAAGCTTTACT
>JBKJLR010000005.1:0-3474 GCA_046596865.1 Chitinophagaceae bacterium | reverse complement strand
AGGCAAAAGAATTTTTATTACTGAATAATACAAGCAACGAAAAATTTACACTGGACGAATATGCCATTAAAGTAAAAGATTTTCAAACGGATAAGAAAGGTCAACTGGTGTATTTATATACCATTGATCCGGAAGGACAGGATAGTTATGTGCAGTCTGCTATTAAAAAAGGGTATGATGTGTTGCTGATGAATTCACCGATCGATTCACATTTTATTCATAACCTGGAAATGAAGCTGGAGAAAACGGCATTGAAAAGAGTGGATGCTGATGTGGTGGACAAATTGATTGTAACGGAAGATGCGGCTAAACATCAGTTAACAGAGGAAGAGATTGCTAAACTGAAAACGATATTTGAAAAAGCCATTCATAATCCTGCTATGAAAATAGAGGTGGAAAGCTTGCAGGCAGATGGAATGCCGGTCACGATTACGATGGAAGAATGGATGCGCCGCATGAAAGACATGGCGAAGATGGGTGGCGGTGGAGGAATGAACTTTTATGGTTCGATGCCGGATAACTATAAAGTGGCCATCAATGCCAATCATAAGATCATATCTAAAATATTACAGGCAGAAGAGGGACATCAAACCGAAATGGCGAAGCAGGCATTTGATCTCGCTATGCTGGCACAGGGTTTATTAAAAGGTGCGGACCTTACTGCTTTTGTTGAGAGAAGTGTGGAGGTAATTTAGTATCGCCGCAGACGATTTTTTAGCCACAGATGAACACGGATTAACACAGATTTTAAAGCTGCAATTGTAGCCTCGTTATTTGTATTTAATCTGTGTGCATTTGTGTTAATCTGTGGCCAGCCTCTGTATTAATTTTGTCTCGCTGGCGGTATGTCTGGCTTTATCTCTGGGTTGTACACCAAAAACTCAGGTGGCACCGGAGCCGTACTTAGCAATTCATTATACTTAATCTTAAGATTGCGTTTGAATTTGCCCAGGTAGCCTGGAATTTTAAGATCCTGAACATTGAGTGGAACGGACTCTATCAGATCGTTTCCCAGGTACATCATTAGTTTCATAGTGATTGGATATTGGATAGACAAAAAGAATACATTTTTTGTTTGCAAGCAATCCTATAAGTACTCTTTTTTTGTTGGTAATTGTACGGGGTAAGGTGGTTGCAGAATTGCAAATCAAAATCCGGAATGTTTATTGGAAAGGTTTGTACGCAAAATCAATCTATGTAATTACATCCTGGTCTTTCTCCCACACTTGAAAATTATTTACGCTGACTTACATAATTGAGGCTGTAGGTGTTACTGGCATTAAATTTATCACTCCTATGCGGGGAATAAAGAGCCTAATAACCGCATAATTTGCGGAGATTATTGCGATGTGTGGTAAAATTGGCTATATTCACCGCATAAAATGCGGTGAATGTCAGTATATATCTATCAATTAGCTGACTGGCCCTCTTTTAATTGGGATTCAGTGGGGCTTAATAAATTACTAACCGATGTTCGGCATCAGCAGGGTAAGCTATTGGGAAATATGGAAAGAATGGGTTTTGCCCTTCGGGAGGAAGCTTCTTTACAAATGTTAACATCAGATGTAATTAAGTCCAGTGAAATCGAAGGAGAATTATTGGATGCAGAACAAGTTCGTTCATCTATTGCCCGCCGATTGGGAATGGACATAGCTGGTCTGATTCCTTCTGACCGTAATGTAGAAGGTGTAGTAGAAATGATGCTGGACGCCACCCAACATTTCGAAGAACCATTAACAGAGCAACGCTTATTTAACTGGCATGCAGCATTGTTTCCTTCTGGCAGAAGCGGTATGCATAAAATTGTTGTGGGGGCATGGCGGGATAATCCACCTCATGATCCAATGCAGGTAGTATCGGGTGCGGCAGGGAAAGAAAAAATTCACTATGAAGCTCCTGCTGCTGAATTACTGCCCGATGAAATAAATAAGTTTTTTCACTGGTTTAATACACCACATAATACAGATGTTGTGTTGAAAGCAGCTATTGCACATTTGTGGTTTGTAACGATTCACCCTTTTGATGATGGCAATGGAAGGATAGCAAGAGCTATCACCGATATGCTGCTGGCCCGTGCAGATGGAACCTCGCAACGTTTCTACAGCATGAATACACAAATCAGGAAGGAAAGAAATGCTTATTATTCGATCCTGGAAAAAACACAACAGGGTGGTTTGAATGTTACTGACTGGCTGGAATGGTTTCTTGAATGTATCAGCAAATCATTATTGGCATCCGAAGAAAAACTGTCAACGGTATTTAAAAAAGCATCTTTCTGGAAGGACCACGCCACTACTATTTTTAATAACCGGCAGGTACTGATGTTGAATAAATTATTAGATGGCTTTGACGGAAAACTTGTTACTTCCAAGTGGGCGAAGATTGCAAAGTGTTCAACAGATACAGCACTTAGGGATATGCAGGATTTAATGGAAAAGAAAGTGCTGAGAAAAGAAGATGCGGGAGGGAGGAGTACTAATTATTTGCTAACGTATGCATAAATTGTTTGCAGGCCGTCAACACTACCACCTGCAGCAAACCATACTGTGGCGGTTACATTACCTCCTCCAGCTTTCTGCCGCAGCCGGCTTATTAAATGGCTTTTTATTTATAAAAACGGTATCATTACACAACAATAAACTGTCATAAAATGAAAAGAAGCATTGCCCTTTTTTCCCTGTTGTTACTGTTCTTTACGGGAAACAGCATTTATTCCCAGGTAAATGATATAAGTAACCAAACATATGGTACTATTGAAATAGGCAGACATACCTGGATGACGGAGAATTTAAATGTGGCTTTTTATAATAACGGAGATAGCATCCCCCGGGCACTTACAACCGAAGACTGGAAGCGCTATGGCAATGCGAAGAAGGGCTGTTGGGCTTATTACAATAATGATTCATCAAATGGTAAATACGGGAAGCTTTACAATTGTTATGCCGTTACAGATTCAAGAGGGTTGGCTCCTGCAGGATGGCGGATACCTACTTTTGAAGACTGGGATAAGTTGATTGAAAAACTGGGAGGGAAGCAAGTGGCAGGAAAAAAAATGAAATCTGTGGATGGATGGGAGTTTGATACAGGTACTAACGAGAGCGGATTCAATGCAAAGCCGGGCGGGTTGATGGATTATAAATTTATCAGGCAGTTCCAAACGGCAATATTTTGGTCATCTTCAGCGCAGGCGGTTTCTTTTGAGAAAAAGTATAAGCCAGTAACTGATAACCTGAATTGGGCTTATGAGCTAAGCAGTTCTTTGGATCAGATATTGGGTGATCGGAACGAACGGGAAAAATTGTTTTCAGTTCGTTGCCTGAAGAAGTAAATAAAGCCGGTCAAAAATAATATCTCTCTGTTATGAGAAAAATGGGTTTTATTGCATTGTTGCTCCCTGCTCAATCCAGCACCGGATCAAATCCCGTTCTTCCAAAGTCATATTGGTCTTGTTGTTCTGGGGCATTGTTTTGGTAA
>JBKJLR010000386.1:0-15662 GCA_046596865.1 Chitinophagaceae bacterium | reverse complement strand
GAAAAAAGGAATTACCGGTATGAAAAAGGCAAGTGGACAATAAAAGAAATGCTGCAGCATATCATTGATGCGGAAAGAATATTTGCATACCGTGCCCTTTGCTTTGCCCGCCAGGATGCTACCCCACTACCGGGCTTTGATGAAAACTTTTATGCAGACAATTCAAAGGCTGCTAAAAGAGACTGGGATAAGATGCTGGAAGAATTTAAATTGATCAGAAAATCAAATCAAATTTTGTTTGCCTCTTTTGATAAAAAACAATTAGACGCAACCGGTATCGCCAGCGGAAAACCAGTGTATGTACTGGCTATTGGGTTTATTATGGTTGGCCACATCAATCACCATATAAATGTAATAAGGGCGAGGTACATGAATGCCCGGATCGTATAACATTGAGTGACCTCATTTCTTTCACGGGCGGAACAGAATATTTTCTACTATAAATAACGAGCCCTCTGATCGCAGAGGGCTCGTTATTTATAATTTTTTATTTAATTACTCAGCATTTCTTAGAATGCTTTCTTCGCCGGCTCTTCTTTTGTTTTTGCTTTCACCAGGTTTTGTTGGCTTATTATGTCGTTCATAACTTTCACTGTCTGGTCAAGATAAATATCGTCCTGCAATCCTTTAATCCATAGGGCAAATCTATCTTTTTTGTTCTTGTCATTATCCCACCGATTCGCTTCTTTAGCCAAAGAAGAAACGTCAAGTGTATCTTTCAGTTTCATTAATGTTTCTAACTGTTTGATAGTAGTACGGATTGCCTTCTGGTCCTTACGATATTTATCAATCTGTAAAGAATATTGCTTGTCATTTTGTTTTGATAACCAGTCTGAACTTTCTCTGATTAATTTGAAGGCAGCATCATTGTCCACCCTTTGGCTGGCTAGTTGCTGGATGGTTTTCAAATCATATCCGGCACTCCAGTTTGTATAAGAGGCTTTTTTAATTTCATCCCATGGCAACGCATCTATATCATCTTTCTCCCTTAGTTTTAGATTCTCCAGATTATCTGGCAACACAATATCAGAACTAACACCTTTTAATTGTGTAGACCCTCCATTGATACGGTAAAATTTCTGCAATGTCAGTTTCACTGTTCCCAGATCTGCGTTGGACATCGAGAAACCATTTTCATCCAAACCGATGTTACGCTGCACCGTTCCTTTTCCATAAGTGGAAGTACTGCCAATAATAACACCTCTGTTATAATCCTGTATAGCTGCTGCAAAAATTTCAGAAGCCGAGGCACTAAACTCATTCACCATTACTGCCAATGGACCAGTATATAATATATTACGGTCTTTATCTTTCAATACACTGGGATTGTTTTCCCTGTCTTTCACCTGAACTATCGGACCTTCATCAATAAAGAGACCCGCCATTTGAACCACATCATACAAAGAACCACCGCCATTATTACGCAGGTCAATTACGATTCCGTCCACTTTCTCCTCTTTTAATTTTGTTACTTCTTTGGCTACATCTACATAGCTACGGGCACCGTTTGGATGTTCAAAATCGGCATAAAACTCTGGAAGATAAATGTACCCGATTTTGGAGCCGCCATTTTTTACAATAGCACTACGGGCAAATGTTTCATCCTGTACTATTTCATCCCGGATAAGTGTTACCACTTTTATTGACCCGTCAGTCTTCTTGATGGTAAGCCTTACTTCCGTTCCTTTTTTGCCACGGATCACTTTTACGGCATCTGTAACTACAAAACCCGTCAGGTCAACAGGCTCTTCTTTTCCCTGTGCCACTTTTATTATTAAATCTCCAGGTTGTATTTCACCCGACTTAGAGGCAGGACTACCTGTCAGTACACTACTTACTTTAATATTTCCATCATCATATTGAAGTGATGCTCCAATGCCATAAAACCGGCCACTCATCTCTTCATCAAAATATCTTTTATCTACGGGTGGAAAAAATTCTGAATGCGGATCCATCGTAGTGGTGATAGCATTTACAAATACATTGAACTTATCATCATCGCTAAATTTAAAACGGTAACGTTCAAAAGTTCTATCCATTATCCGTTTCACTTTATCACGGGCATCTTTTTCAAGTTCTGCATCGGACTTCACAATAAACGTTTCTTTTCCTTTATTCTTTTCCCGGATATCCACCAAATCAACAAACCTCTCCAGTGTCATGAATTTCAGTTTCTTTCTCCACCGGTCCTTCCTTTCAGCATCTGTAACAGGATAATTTAATTTCTCTGCGTCCAGGTTCACATCTTCATCCAGGGTAAAATCAAAAGGTTTAGATAATGTTTCAGTGTATATAACCGCTACCTGTTCCATTCTTGTGTTAAAAATTTTTCCTGCAGACAGGAAAAATTCAACCGGTGCACCTTTTATTTCATCGTCAATTCTTGTTTCAAATTTTTTCAATGCATCCAAATCACTTTGGAGGTACATATTTTTTTCCGGATCAATATCCCCAATGAATTTTCGGAATATCTTTTTAGAAAAAGCATCGTTAAGATCCTGCGGACTGAAGTGGGCTTGCGAAAGCATTTCCCCTACTAATTTTAAAATCTGCTCATACCTGGAAGGGGGATTGTTTGAAATGTTGCGGGTTCCCGTTCCCATAGTTTTAAAGGCGAGAAATGAACCTGCCACCACCATCATGATAACAATTGGAAGTCTTTTCATATTCAAAAGGTATTTAATTGCATTACGCATATTCCAAAATTAACGCAAAAACACTGCTTTTCTTGTCTTTATGTGCTTTTAACAAGGGTTTTTGATGAATGGTGGAAAATAAAGAGCCCTATTTTTTACAAATTATTCGAAGGGAAAGTAATAAAAAACAAAAACTCCGTCAAGCCTGTGGCAAGTCGGAGTTTATTTGGGTAACCAATGGGGCTCGAACCCACGACCCTCAGAACCACAATCTGATGCTCTAACCAACTGAGCTATGGCTACCGTTTCAATGTTTGCAAAAATATATAAAATGATGCCCCGTTCCAAAACCAGATTTTGAATAAGGTACTGCTTTCAGTTTCTTTGCATTCTTTGTTATAAAAATGAATTACTGGTACATAATAACCCCGCTTATATCAGCCTTTACAGGTTGGATAACTACCTGGCTCGCTATTAAAATGCTTTTTCATCCACGGAAAGCAGTAAAAATATTAGGAATATCCGTACAGGGGATCTTTCCAAAGAACCAGCAACGTATTGCAGAAAAGCTCGGGGAAGTAGTAAGTAAAGAATTACTTTCTTTTAAAGAAATTGAAGAGAAAGTAACTGATCCGGCAAATCTTGAAAAACTGAAACCGGAAATCGAAGCTCATATTGATAATTTTCTGCGTGTAAAACTGAAGGTTACATTTCCCATGTTTGCTACGTTTATTGGTGATAAGACGATTGATCAATTAAAAGTTGCTTTCCTAATGGAATTGGAAGAGCTTTTTCCTGTCTTAATGAAAAATTATATGATCAAACTGGAGAATGACCTGGACCTTAAAAAAATTGTTACACAAAAAATATCCGGCTTTTCAGGCGAAAAATTAGAGGATATGCTTGACCAGATCACTAAACAAGAATTTAAATTTCTTGAAGTCATTGGTGCTGTCTTTGGCCTGCTGATTGGAATTTTACAAGTCATCTTAACAATCGTTACCAGATAACGGAGCGAAAATGAACATTTTCCTCTTGTAGTTGTCTTACTGCCATTCATCAAGTTGTCATACCTCTGTCAGCAAGTTAGGACACCTTTGCCCGTCTAATCAATAAATTCAGATAAATGAGAAAGTTGATCTTAACCTTATCCCTTGTTTTACTGTCGTTTATGGCATTTTCACAACCCGGTTCCGGGGGTGGGAACAGACCCGGTGGTGGCGGTCAAATGCCTAACGGCCGTTTTTATGGCAAAGTAGTGGAAGCAAAATCGGGTAAACCTATTGAATACGCATCTGTTCAGCTGATTCAGAATAAAATGGACACGGTTACCAAAAAGAGGAAGGAAATTGTAATAGCTGGGATGCTAACAAAAACAAATGGTGAATTCAGCCTCGAAAATGTACCTGCATTTGGCCAATCCAAATTAAAGATCACCGTGGTTGGATTTAAATCTTTTGAACAAACAGTATCCTTTGAGATAAAAATGGGTGGTGATATGAGTAATATGATGGGAGCATTGGATAAAGATTTGGGTAATGTAAAAGTTGAAATTGAAGAAAAAATGCTTGATAATATTACTGTGACAGCAGCCTCCGGAGGTAGTTTAAAATTGGGAATAGACCGTAAAGTTTTCAATGTAGATAAAAATATAGTTTCGGCAGGTGGTACTGCGGTGGATGTAATGAAGAATGTTCCTTCTGTAAGTGTTGATCTTGATGGAAACGTAACTATGAGAAACAACGCTCCGCAGGTGTTTGTAGATGGGCGCCCGACAACGATGAGCCTTGACCAGATTCCTGCAGATGCTATTGAAAGTGTGGAAATCATCACTAATCCTTCTGCTAAATTTGATGCATCCGGAGGTACAGCTGGTATTTTAAATATTGTATTGAAAAAGAATAAAAAAGTCGGGTATAATGGAAGTATCCGTGCCAATATCGATTCCAGGGCAAAAATTGGTTTTGGTACGGATCTTAATGTTCGCCAGGAAAAAATAAATTTCTTTGTGAGTGGCAATTTTAACCAGCGTAAATCTATCAGTACCGGAATTACAGACCGTCTTACGTATGGGATGCCCGGCAGCCAGTTAAAACAAAACGATAAAAGTACCATGTTGGGTAATTTTGGTTTTGGCCGGGCCGGTTTTGATTATTTTATTGATAACCGTAACACCATTTCCCTTTCGGGAAATATGGTAAAAGGTAGTTTTAGTCCAGGTACTTTCAGCAGCATGGAAACTAATGTATTGAGTTCTCCCATCACAACTTCGTTGGCTGAACGGATATCTAATTCAAAAAATACCTTCCGGAATACGGGAGCAACGCTGGGCTATAAAAGAAATTTTCCTAAACAAGGACATGAGCTAACCGCAGATGTAACTTATAACACAAGTAGAAACTCAAATTCAAACCTGATAAGGACCGATTCATTAGATTATTCTACAAAGAATGTGGTAAAGTCATCTTCGCAAAGGCAGGATGGAAAAGGAACGAACGAAAATTTTGTTTTTCAAACAGATTATGCCAATCCACTTGGTGAAAAATCAAAAATAGAAATGGGTGCCAGGGTAACGATAAGAAAAGTGGATAATAAAAATGATTTCTACTTTATCACCCCCTCCGGTTCCGAGATATATAACCCACTTTCCTCGGTTAATTATAACAGTACTGATAAAGTATATGCCGCCTATACTACTTACTCTAATCAGATCAAGAAATTTGGATATCAATTAGGGTTAAGAGTAGAAAGTTCCAACTACGAAGGCCGTCTTCCTGATAAAGGAGAAGTGTTTAACATCAAATTCCCCGTAAGTCTTTTCCCGAGTATCTTCCTGAGCAGCAAAATGAAGAATGACCAGGAAATGCAATTGAACTATACCAGGAAGATTAACCGTCCCAATTTTTTCCAATTGTACCCGTTCACTGATTTTTCGGATTCACTCAATATCAGCCGTGGTAATCCCAATTTGAATCCGGAATTCACCAATTCTATTGAGTTGTCTTATCAAAAAATATTTAAAAAGAATAAAGATAATTTCCTGGCAAGCATATATTATAAAAATACTACTGACCTTATAACCCGGTTCCAGGTGCAGGAAACTAATCCAGTGAATGGCAAGAATATGTTAGTCAATACATATATTAACGCTGCATCAAGTTATGTGACAGGCCTGGAATTGACCCTGAAAACCAAAATGACCAAATGGTGGGATATGACTACCAACATGAACCTATTTACTTCAAAAATTACAACAGGTATTGCGGGTCAGCCGGAGCAAGACCAGTTTGCAAGCTGGTTTGCCAAATTGAACAATACTTTCAAACTGGTTAAGAATTTATCGCTACAGTTATCTGGTGAATACCAGTCAAAAACAATCTTGCCCCCCGGTGGAAGCAGTGGCGGTGGTCGTGGTGGAGGTATGTTTGGAGGCGGTGGAGGTATGTTTGGTCAGGCTACTTCCTCACAAGGATTTGTAAGAGCAAATTACTTTGCGGATGCCGGTTTAAGGTATGAGTTCCTGAAAAACAAACAAGCTTCCGTATCACTCAACATCAACGATATATTCAGAACCCGTCGATCAGATGTTCATTCGGAGTCACCCTTTTTTACCCAGGATGTTTTCCGTCGTCGTGACGCACAGGTGTTCAGGCTTAATTTGAACTGGAGATTCGGCAAGTTTGATGCTAACCTTTTCAAACGTAAAAATTCAAAGAACCAGGGTGACGGTATGGACGGTGTAAACATGGGTCAGTAAAAGGACACTAGTTAGTGGGACTTAAAATTTAAATAGTTTAAAACTACAAGGTTTTGCATATTTGCAAAGCCTTTTTTCTTTTTGTATATTTTAATCTTTTGAAGAAAATTTATTTTACTGTCACCAACGATCTCACCTATGACCAGCGAATGCATCGTATTTGCTCTTCACTGGCTGAAAACGGCTATGCGGTCACATTAGTAGGAAGAAACCTATCTTCTTCACTTCCATTAACATTAAAGAAATTTAACCAAAAAAGAATTCATTGCTGGTATAATAAGACAAAATGGTTTTATGCTGAATACAATATCCGGTTGTTCTTCTTTCTATTATTTAAAAAGATGGATGCCATTTGCGCCATTGACATAGACACTATTCTTCCCTGTCTTCGTATTTCCCGGTTGAAAAGAATTCCCCGCATCTATGATGCTCATGAATTATTTACAGAACTAAAAGAAGTAATAACCCGGCCATCTGTTCAAAAAGTATGGATGAGAATTGAAAAGAAAACGGTACCTCAATTTAAATATGGCTACACGGTAAGTGAAAGTATTGCTGAAGAATTTCACAGGCGTTATAAAATAAATTTTCAAACCATCAGGAATGTGCCGGTGCTATATCCCCTTGAAACAACAGTAGCTTTTGAAAAATTCATCATTTACCAGGGAGCTGTGAATGAAGCCAGGGGGCTTGAGTATCTTATTCCCGCCATGCAATGGGTAAACTGTAAGCTGGTTATTTGCGGCGACGGTAATTTTATGGCGGAATTAAAAAAATTAATCAGCCATCATAAACTCCAGGATAAAATCGAACTAACAGGAATGCTTTCACCCGATAAACTCAGGGAGATTTCGGAAAAAGCCTATATGGCAGTAGCTGTGCCTGAAAAAGAAGGATTAAATCAGTATTTGGCATTGCCCAATAAATTGTTTGATTATATACATGCCGGTCTTCCACAAGTAACCGTAAACTACCCGGAATACCAGAAAATAAACAGGCAGTTTGAAATAGCCCTGCTGCTGGATGATATTTCTCCAAAAAGAATTGCCGAAGCCATAAACAATTTGCTTCTGGATGATGTTCTATATAAAAAATTGAAAAAAAACTGCATGAAGGCAAGAGAAGTATTAAACTGGCAACAGGAGGAAAAAAAATTACTATCCTTTTATCAATCGTTGTTTAATAATTGAATCGCCATCTTCATATAATATGTTTAGATGTTCCCTGGCCGGCCGATTATGGCGGAGCCATTGACATGATGAACCGTATTATTATGCTTAAAAAAATGGGCATCGGCATTCATCTTCACTATTTCAGTTATAATGACAGGGGAACTCCCAATGAATTAAACCAGTTTTGCGAAAGCATTCATGTGTATGAAAGGAAGAAAGGACATAGAGGTTTTTCTGCACAACTTCCCTATATCGTTGCTTCCAGGATGAATGATGAATTGGTAAAAAATCTTCAGCATGACAATTACCCTATCCTCGTTGAAGGGCTCCATTGTACAGGTAATCTTTCTCAACTTGATCTGACGAATAGAAAGATAGTTGTGAGGATGCATAACGAAGAGAGCATCTATTATAAAGAATTGGCAAGAGCTGAATCATCCTGGTTAAAAAAATTATATTTTTTGAATGAAAGCAGGCTGATAAAAAAATATAACCATTATTTGCCCGGAGCTTGCACTTATGCATGTATTTCAGGAGAAGATATGGTCATACTAAAAAAGGAGTATCATCTCCCACATACTACCTTCCTTCCTGCATTCCCTGCCTGGCAACAAGTAAACGGTGAGGAAGGAATGGGTAACCTTTGCCTGTACCATGGCAATCTTTCTGTCCCAGAAAATGAAAAAGCGGCTACCTGGTTACTAGAAAACGTCTTTAATAAAATCAAATACCCTTTTGTACTGGCAGGTAAAAACCCATCTAAAAGTTTACAAAAGCTGGCGCATCTTCGTCAACATACTTGTCTTGTAGCCGATCCGTCTGAATCAGAATTGAATGACCTTATACGCAAGGCCCACATAAACGTACTACCCACATTTAATAAAAATATTACAGGCCTTCGCCTGAAACTATTACATGTACTCTTTGAAGGGCGGCATTGTGTGGTAAATGAATCTATGGTGAAAGGAACGGCATTGGAAGCAGCCTGCCACACCGGGACGAGTGCCAATTCATTTGCCTCCATTATTACACAACTTTATCGTCAACCTTTTACCGCTGAAGAAATAATGTTACGAAGGAATTTACTAGGTGACACTTATGATAATGAAAAGAATACCGGGCAACTTATTCAATACTTATACTAGCATTGTCACTCACCATTCCCCTTTCGGTCCGTATCATCCGGGCTGGGAATTTTTGCACCACAATATAATCATGCGATGCCATAACTACTGCCGTATTGTAATCTCTTGAGATTTGAAAAAGCAATGCCATTATCTCATCCGATGTTTCCGGGTCAAGATTACCTGTAGGCTCATCAGCAAGTATTAGTTTGGGGGAATTTAATAAAGCTCTTGCCACATCTATTCTTTGCTGCTCTCCGCCACTTAACTCAAACGGCATCTTAAACCCTTTAGATTTCAAACCTACTTTATCCAGCACATCCATTATTTTTTCATTCATCAGTTTTTCATCGGTCCAACCCGTGGCTCTCAATACAAACTTAAGGTTATCGTTTACATTCCTGTCGGTTAGCAGTTGAAACTCCTGGAATACCACACCCAGGTTACGGCGGAGATATGGGACTTTTTTCCAATTAAGGTCCCTGAGATTATAACCCGCCACCGTTCCTTCCCCTTCTGTCAATGGTAACTCACCATACAAAGTTTTCAGCAAACTTGATTTACCTGTACCCGTCTTTCCCACTAAATACACAAACTCACCTTTATTAACGGTTAGGTTTATATCCTGCAAAATAAGGTTGTTGCCCTGGTAAATATTGGCATTGCGTATTTCGATGATCGGTTCTGACATTCGGAAAGGTTTATTTGCAAAATAAAGGAAAGTAGGTTAACAAATTTAAAAAACTAGGTCCTGATTTTTAATTCTTATTACTAACTCCTTCTTCTCCCACTCTTCCACCCTGCCAATAACCTGTGCATCCACACCAAAACTTTTTGAGACTTTGATTATCGAACCGGCATCTTTTTCATTCGTATAAATTTCCAGCCTTGTACCCATATTAAATACCTGGTACATTTCCCGATCATCAGATTTGCTGGCTTGCTGTATCAAATGGAAAATAATAGGGGGCTCAAACAAATTGTCTTTTACAATGCGAACATTTGCCGGCACATATTTCAGGCATTTTGTTTGCCCGCCACCACTGCAATGGATCAAACCATTAATAGCATCAAAATTATTTTCAAGTAATTCTTTCATCACCGGAGCAAAGGTCCTGGTAGGACTGAGAAGAAGTTGACCGATGGTCGTTGATTTTTGTCCGTCATAAATTTCATCAGTAATTCTGTGCGGACCAATATAAACCACAGATTCATCCAATATGTTGTCATAACTCTCCGCAAATCTTGCTCCATATGTTTTATGCAAAACATCATGTCTTGCAGAAGTGAGGCCATTGCTGGCTATGCTGCTGTTATACTCTTTTTCATAATTAGCTTTTCCAAATCCGGCCAACCCAACAATAACATCACCGGCCTGTATCTTTTCATTGGTAATGATTTTTGATTTAGGCCACCTTGCCGTCATAGTCCCGTTTACGGCGACTGTTCTTACCAAATCTCCCACATCAGCGGTTTCTCCACCCATAAAAGTGATATTGATACCAAACCCCTTCATGGCATCAAAAAATTCCTGCGTGCCATTAATTACCGCTTCCAGCACTTCAGCAGGAATCACATTTTTATTCCTGTCAATGGTTGAGGAAAAAAGAAGGTTATCATAAATACCAACACAAAGTAAATCGTCAAGGTTCATGACAATGGCATCCTGTGCTATTCCCTTCCAGACAGATACATCACCTGTTTCTTTCCAATATAAATATGCAAGGATGCTTTTGGTACCAGCTCCGTCTGCATGCATCACATTCACCCAATCTGCATCACCGCACAAAACGTCATCATATATTTTGCAAAAAGCATTTGGGTAAAGCCCTTTATCAAGATTTTTAGTAGCCGCATGCACCTCTTCTTTCTGGGCAGAAACTCCTCTTTTAGAATATAAACTCATGAATTGTTTTGAATTGCGAAAATATTGAACATTGAACATTCCTGCCCGTCATTTATTTTAAATATTTTAAGGGTCAGACGGGGAATATTGAACATTGACCATTTATTTTGCAATTAATGCAGGTACATCGTGATATAGAGAATCTTCCGGCTTTTCGCCATGCAGTTGTCACTATCGGCACTTTCGACGGTGTCCACATGGGTCACCGGCAAGTTATTGAAAAATTGAAAACCGAAGCAAAATCAATTAAGGGAGAAACGGTAATCATTACTTTTCATCCCCACCCCCGCAAAATAGTTTCGTCCACCATTCTCGGTATCCGGCTTATCAATACATTGGAGGAGAAAATTGAATTGCTACAACAATTGGACATTGATCATTTGGTAGTGGTGCCCTTCACAGATGCTTTTGCCAATCAAACGGCAGAAGATTATATGAAAAATTTCCTGATCGACAGATTTCATCCGCACACTATCATTATTGGCTACGATCATCATTTTGGCCGTGACAGGCTGGGTGATTACCGGCTGTTAGAAAAATATGCAGCTAAATACAATTACCGGATTAAAGAAATTCCAAAACATATTCTTGAAAATATTTCCATCAGCTCTACCAATATCCGGGAGGCGATTCTGCACAGCGACATTGCCACAGCTGATAAACTGCTAGGATATGAATTTTTCTTTTCAGGAACCGTCTTCCACGGGGATAAGCTTGGCAGAAAGCTTGGCTATCCTACTGCCAATCTTAAAGTAACCAATGAAGAAAAAATTATTCCCGGCAACGGAATATATGCAGTATATGCACAACCGGAAGGTTTTGAAAATCGGTTGAAAGCTATGATGAGCATTGGTTTCCGTCCAACTGTGGACGGGAAAAAAAGAGTTATCGAAGTTAACATTTTCGACTTCGATAAAGATATTTATAACCAATCATTAAAAGTCTTTGTAAAAAAATATCTCCGGGAGGAAATAAAATTTGATGGGCTGGAGGCACTGGTAAAACAAATTGACCAGGATAAAATTGATACCTTGAAAGTTTTATAAAAGAAGAATGGTTGATAATTCACAACAAACCCGAAAAAGTTTGCCATAAACCATCAACCATCCACTTTGAGCTTGATTTAGTATTTAATTTTAAACTCTAATGAAGAGGGATCTGCAAAAAAATCATCAATATCTGCACTTATCATTACTTTCTTTTTGTCTTCAGACAGTTTAACATTTTTACCCTCCGCTTTAGTAGCAGGTCGTGGAAGGTTGATGATGTAGTTAGCTTTCATAGTAAGACCCATTGACGACGCCTGTTTTACACCTTTCAGGTATTCATCATTTTCTGCACCGGCATATTTTTCTTTATTCACTTTTTTGGTTAATTCACCATTTGAAAATTCAAGAGTGTAATAATCATCGAATGTGCTTGGCTCAGGCATTTTATCTGTAGGTATCGCCGCTCCTTCTCCCATCTGGCTCTTCATTGTTTCGGCCATTATTTTACCTGCCAACTTATTGTAAGCAGATATTTCAGACGGTGTTGAAAATGGAAAAGCAAGGTTGGTTAAAAATTTCTCCTCTTTCAGATTCATGTTAATCTTAAGAGTACCCTTTCTTGCCATTTCTCTTTCTTCCGGGTTTAGGTTTGGTATGCTGTCAGCCCCTTCTTTCATTGATACAGTAGAATCTATTACTTGCTGGGGCGCCTTCTCAATTTCAGGCCCTCCGCCCATTTGCTTGGCCATTCCTATTAAAGAACTCAGGTCATTTGTATTGCTAACGGTACCACTACCATCTTCGTTCAGGGTAATTTCCTGTATGGTTTCAAAACAACCTGCCAGAAACAGGGTGCAAACGGTAAGAAGAGATAGAATGAATTTTCGCATGATTTTTTAAGTTTATTAGGCAAAAAGATGAATTGTTTTTCAAAAAAGTTGCACAAAGAAAAGGGATTTAAAACTTCCGGCAGCTACCAGCCCAATATTAATTTCACCCAATCATTTTCACCACTAATTCCTTCAGCAAGGAGGCATCTTCAGTATTAGAACTACCCACCCCCACACTTTTCAGATTATAACTATGTAGCAAGAGCAATGCCTTCTCCACACCCGGGTAAGTGTACAATTTTGCTGCCTGAATATAATCCTTCATAAAATAAGGGTTAACGCCGATCGCAGCAGCAACGGCTTTTTCATCGTTTCCTGCGCCAAAGACCATAAATACTTTACTGAAAAAACTATACAGGGATGGCAAAACTAATTGTATAGGTCCGGCTTTGGGGTTAGTTTCAAAATATTGAATGATGCGGATACACCTGGTCATGTCTTTTGCTGCCAGTGCCGATTGAAGTTCAAAAACATTATAGTCTTTACTTACACCAACGTATTGCTCAATATCATCCTCCGTAACATTGGTTCGCTTACCAAGATTTATTGAGACCTTATCAATTTCATTTTCGATCCTCACCAGGTCATTGCCAATATGCTCAACCAGCAATACCAATCCCTTTTGTGTAATGCTTAACCCTTTTGATTGAAGCAATTCTTGTGTCCAGGCAGGCAGATCTTTGTCATACATTTTTTTGGTCGTAACAAGAACCCCCTTTTCTTTTACAAGTTTTGTAAATTTCTTCCTTGCATCAAGTTTCTTTTCTTTATAAGAAACTACAAAGACAGTTAAATCTGAAGGATTTTCAATGTATGCTTCTAATTTTTCTACATCCCGCATCTGCTGTGCTTCTTTTAGCAGCACTACTTGTCTTTCAGCAAACATCGGGTAGCGGCGACAAGCATTTATTACATCCGCCCAACCAGCATCTTTTCCATAGAATATTGAAAGGTTGAAGGAAGCTTCACTTTCAGTAAGGATATGGTGTTCAGCATAGTCAACTGCCTTATCAATGAAATATTCCTCCTCGCCTTCTAACCAATACAATGGCTTAAAGCTTTTCTTTTTCCATTCAGTGATTATTTTTTCGACACTCATAAAATGCTAAGATACAAGGTTTGCCACCTGACAAATGCAAAAAATAGCCCTTATCAATTCTCTTTAACCCTTTTTGGCACAGTTTTAGAAAGTTTGTGACCCGTAAGGAATTTTTTAACAGGAATTAGCTATTTAAGGATGCAACCACATTCAACACAGCAAATTTAAAAATTCTAAAAAAGATTCATTATTTTAAACGTCAATCCTCAAATAAATTTTATGACAAACACTAATTATCCTTCAGCTACTACATCTCAAACAGAAACAACAAAAACCCGCAACTCAAAAAATACTAAAAACCTTGTAATTGGCCTTCTGGCTGCAGGATTACTAGGTACGTGGGGATATCTGCTATATGATAAAAATAAAGCAGAGAAAACAATCAACGACCAACAAACTTCTATTACGAAAGTAACAGATGAAAAAGGTGAGTTACAGGCTAACTTTAATTCCTCCCTTGCCAGATTAGATTCTATTACCGGTGCCAATAATTCTTTACAGGGTGAAAAAACAAACCTGCAAAAAGATATTGATGCCAAAAAAGTGGAAATACGCAAAATACTTAACGATAAGAATGCAAGCCAGGCTCAATTGGCTAAAGCAAGAACCATGATTGCTGAATTGAATTCAAAAATCGGTGGTTTAGAAGCTGAAGTAACAAGACTAGCCGGCGAAAACCAGGAACTTACATCAAACAACGTAGTGTTGAAGCAGGAAAAAAGTGATTTAGAGACAAATCTTGCTACTACAAATGTTGAAAAAGAGGAACTGGCTAAAACAGTGGACGTGGCCTCTACTTTCAGTGCCTCCAATATACAAGTTACCCCAGTAGACGAAAGGAAAAGTGGAAAGGAAAAAGGTACTACTACTTCTAAGAGAGTGGATAAACTTGTAGTTTCTTTTGATGTGGAGAATCGTGTTGCAAGATCTGGACCTGCTGATATGTACCTGATAGTTACATCACCAGATGGTAAGGTAATATCAGAAGGAGGAAGTGTTCTAAATACCCGTACAGACGGTGATAAAAGTTTCACTGCCAAAATACCTGTTGAATATGTACAAGGTCAACGTAAACCAGTACAATTTCCAATTCGCCAGGAAGATTTTCAAACAGGAAATTATAAAATAGAAATTTATCATAATGGCTTCAAAATCGGAGAAGGTGTAAGAAGTCTTAAAAAAGGTGGTTTATTCGGTTAAAAGCAGTTAACTCCTGCAAAAAAAGCCGTCTCGTTATAAACGAGGCGGTTTTTTGTTTTTTTTTATAATTACTCAATAGATGAATAAGAAAAAATAGCCGATTTAAAAAAAGTAGGTTTCGAACCAGTAAATATTAGTACTGTCAATGCGATCAATCACATTGAAAAATCAGACCATTCTGTTGCTCTTCAATCTTACAATATTGCTTGGATAGTATAAATTATAAATTACTTAGTTAACCACATTTTTTACACATATCCTTTGACAGTAGTCATATCATGCAAATACTGTAAGGCAATACATTAATTTTAATATCTAGCAAATTAATAACCTATGCCTAATATTTATTGGCGACGCTTAATCTTACCTGTGGTTTTACAACTGGTAAGTTTTTCAGTATTCGCACAAAGCAGCATCAAACCAAAGTATAATAATTCCACAGTATACACAGGTATTGAAGTTGGTTCCAAGGGTGTAAAAATGAGTGTGATTGAAATTGGTAAAAATGCACAAACAAACGGGGCTTTCAATATTCTGAAAGATACTTCCGTCAATACAGATTTTATCTCTTTTTCAGAATCTACTTTTCAGGCTACTTTAGCCGGCCTTTACAGTTTTTACATAATGGCATTGAAGGAATATAAAATTCCCTCTAAACACATTTTCACCGTTATTAGCAGTGGTGTAAAGATGCAAGCCGAAAAAGATACCAAGCTTACCTGGGTCAGCAGTCTCATTGATTCGTTCAGAGTTAAAATAAAAGAACCCGGGCGGAAAGTAGAAGTGGTGGACGTTATGAAGGAAGGAAGACTTTCCCATCTTGGGATAGTTCCAGAATCCAGGCGGTACACTACTTTTTTAATTGACATAGGCAGTGGCAATACCAAAG
>JBKJLR010000352.1:0-5269 GCA_046596865.1 Chitinophagaceae bacterium | reverse complement strand
AGGAAAATATTCACTCACAGGCGGCAGTGTGGGACTGATTGAAGGAAAAAAAATTGGCCGGGTGAAGAATTTAGAAAAGCTGCAAGAGGAAATTGCTTTGCAGGATGGGGTGGTAGAAGCATTGCGTTCTGACATTCAGGGTCGTCACAATGAAGTGATTGCATTCAATGAGGACCTGCGGGAAACAACTATCCGGGATACGGAAAGAGGAATACAACAACTTACCAACGAGGTATTTTCCCTGCATAATAAATTAGAGAACCTGCACTCGATGCAGCACAACAGTCAGCACCGCCTGGAAGAACTGACTCTTCAAATGCAGCAAACGCATAGCTCTGTAGAAGGAGTAAGAAATCAATTGGGCCAGTTTAATGAACAATTACAGGTACACTCCGCCAGGTTGGTGGAAGCAGAAGAGACATTTAAAGTAACCGAAACCGGTTATAACGAAGTGACAAGGCAGTACAATGAATTCAATCTTAATGTTACCAAACAACAGAGCAAAATAAATGGGTTAAGGCAGGAACTGGAATTTAAGAACAAACAGTTACATGACCTGAAAGGCCAGATTGAAAGTAATACGGCCCAGCTGGCTGACACAGTAAACAACATTGAGCAATCAGCACAATCGTTAAAAGAAATCGAAGATGGTTTGCTCCAATTGATGCACAGCAAAGAGGAAGAAGAACGAAAACTAAATGAAGCTGACCAGGCTTATTATAATTTCAGAAACCAACTAAGTGAAAAAGAAAGTGAGATCCGTCATACCGTGAAGGACAAAGAACAGGTGGAGCATATGCTGGCAGCTATTAAGGACAGGCTAAATGAATTGAAACTGCAGTTAGCCGGCATGAAAGAACGGTTGAATGTGGAATTCAGGATAGACCTTGAAACAATATTGGGTGAATCAAGATCAGGCGAAGTACCAGTAGAGGAACTACAGGAGAAAGCGGACCGGATGAAGAAGCGGTTGGAGAATTTGGGTGAAGTAAATCCAACAGCTATTGAAGCCTTTACTGAAATGAAGAAACGGTATGATTTTATAGTAGAGCAAAGGAATGACCTGGTAAGTGCCAAGGAAAGCTTATTAAAGACCATTGAAGAAGTTGAAATAACAGCTAATCAGAAATTCTTAGACACCTTCCACCTGGTAAGAGAGAACTTTCAGAAAGTATTTCAAACATTATTTACTTCAGATGATCAGTGTGACCTGGTATTAGAAAACCCTGATAATATTTCAGAAACAGGCATTGATGTAATTGCAAAACCAAAAGGCAAACGTCCTTCTTCATTAACCCAACTGAGTGGTGGTGAAAGAACATTGACGGCTACGGCCCTGTTGTTTGCTATTTATCTTATTAAACCAGCGCCATTCTGTATACTGGATGAGGTGGATGCTCCGTTAGATGATGCCAATGTAGGTAAGTTCACCAATATGATCCGGCAGTTCAGTGATAATTCGCAGTTTATTATTGTGACCCACAATAAAATGACGATGAGTACGGTGGATGTAATATATGGGGTGACGATGCAGGAGCCGGGAGTAAGTAAATTGGTGCCGGTGGACTTCAGGAATTTAGAAAAGAGTCAGAATTGATAATCAAATTGATAGCCTTCTATAACCCTTCGATAATTCCGATAACTATCGGAACAGGGTGACAACGGCTTACAACCCATTTGAGACAGCCTCCTTTTTTGTGAATATGTTTTTTATTAATCAGAGCCTCCTGATTTTTGCTGATCTCTCAACTTTTGCCGCTTGCTGAAATCCGATTTAATTTTATGCACAAAGGCAGATAAACAAAAATAAATGCCGCTACAAAGAAGGAAAGCTGCAACTATTGCCCAGTAATACCAGTCAGAATCTTTTGAAGTTTCAAAAATGGAATAAAAGGTTACTAAAACACTTGCCAGGATAGAGGAAAATCCCAGGAGTAACTTACCAAAATAATTCTCTTTGTGGCTGTTGTTTGACATAAGATTTTTTTGCAGTTAAATGGTAAGCAAAAGTAAGCAAAAATTAATCTAATGTTAATCGTCACCTTTCTGACCGTTGGTTGCTTACGTTTATTATATTTTTACAGTATAAATGGTAATTATGAAAAGAATAGTATCTGTTGTTTGCTTATTAATGGTTGTCTTTTCTGTTGCTGCGCAGGAGGCTCCGGAAGGATTATTTATTTCCTCCAAAGCTCCTGATTTCAAGGCAAAAGATCAGAATGGAAAAGAAATAAAACTGAAAGATTTGCTTAAAAAAGGAAAAGTTGTACTGGTGTTTTACCGGGGACAATGGTGTCCTTATTGCAACAAGGAATTATCAAGATTGCAGGATTCATTGCAAATGATAAAAGACAAGGGGGCAACCCTGGTAGCCGTGTCGCCGGAATTACCGGATAATATTTCTAAAACAGCCGAAAAAACAAAAGCGGAATATTCAATATTATATGATGAAGGGTTGAAAATCATGAAAGCATATGATGTAGAGTTTGAAGTCCCCGAGAATACGATAACCCGTTACCGGAATGCAGGACTGGATATTGAAAAAGCTAACGGCAGCAATGGAAAATATCTGCCGGTTCCTGCCGTGTATATTATAGATAAGGAGTCAACTATTATCTATCGGTTTTTTGAGCCTGATTATAAAAAGAGGCCCAGTGTAAAAGATTTGCTTGATAATTTATAATATACTTCGGATTTTTTGAACGTCATAGAACTATTGGATATAGATTAACGCTTTAATGTACCTAAGCTTAGCTTTGGTTCCATTCCATTATTTCCAGACAATTTTCCCTATATAACCATTGTTACCGGCGAGATAAATGGCCGTTCCCATTTTTGCAATGCGGCATACATGAAAACTCTCTTTACTTATCCACTGCCAGGTCTTTCCTCCATTAAAAGAATAATCAACACCGGTTAAACCGCAACTGAGCAGATCATCCTTAGATAAATATTCTACACAACTACGGTAGCCATGTGGTGGCTCTTTGGGTGCCTTCCAGGTTTTACCTCCATCACTGGTGATGAAGCAATTCTTTTCAAAAGAAGACGCTGCATTAAAATCACCACCGACTATCACCATCTGCTTGCTGCCTTTTTGGTTCCTATTATCATACACATCAATAGAATTAGAGCCGGTAGTTTCTTTTCCCTGGATGACGGGAAGTGGAGTAGCATTAAATCTTGTTATCAGTCTTGATTTTGTTCCACCACTGACAGCAAAAAATTGTTTGTTGCTCATCAGCTTTATATTTGTGCCGCTGGCGGCAAAAAAAGCTTCGCCGGAATCAGCCACCGGTCTTTTTCCCTCAAGGCCCAATTCTTCCCAGCTATCGCCACCGTTAAATGTTTCAGCGATAAATATTTTACCATTGATAGGATCACCGATCACAATGCCATACAGATCTCCTGCAAAATCCATAGCGTCAAGGAACATTCCTTTTGTTTTATTCTCATACACTACCTTCCAGCTGTCCCCGCCATCCGTTGTTTTTAAAATATAAGCCGGTTCAGCAATAGCCATAATAATGGCATTACTTCCGTCAAAGGCTTCTATATCCCGGAATTCTGTTTTTTCAAATCCCTTTACCGTTATCCATTTCCAGTTCTTTCCGCCATTACTTGATTTGCCAACAGTGCCCTTATCGCCGCTTACCCAAATAACATTGTCGTTAACCACACTTAAACCACGAAGACTGACCTTGTTGCCGCTGGTCAATACTTCAACAAAGGGCTTTTGTGCAAAAAGAAAGTGAAGACTGAATAATATGAAGCTGAATAAGAGGATACTTTTTTTATTCATAGTATGTTGTATAGAATTACAAAGTAACTGGTTCTAATCATATTTCATCATGGTTCTTTGGGAAGACCCATCATCAAATAATTCCATCACGGCATAGGCAGGAGCAAATTCCTGGAAGGAACCTTTCCACCAATTGCCCGACACGGCGCCGTTACAATAATATTTTATCCCCAGGTAATTTACTTCATCCTGCAGATGAATGTGACCACTTATGCAGACTTTGATATTTGAAAATTTTGCAAATATTTTTTTCAATACAAGGAAATCTGTATGCATCAGGTTTCGTTGAATTTTCAGATCACCGTTGGGTTCTGTTTTATCAAAAAATAATCCGGAACAAATAGAGAGAAGAGGTATATGCGAAACAATACAAATAAACTTATTTATGGGAACGTCCGCTAATTCCTGTTGCAGCCAATCCAACTGGGTATCATCCAACTTGCCAATATAACCACCTGCAGGATTGAGTTGTGTACTGTCCAATACAATAAAATGCCACTTGCGGTCAGTGAAACTGTAAAACCTGTTTTTCATGGCAAGTGTTTCCACTACCCATGCTTTTCCATACAAGGGGTCTTTGTCCGGTCTGTTTTCTTTAATAAACCATCCCCATACATCATGATTGCCGATAGTATGGTATGCCGGAAGGCTGTTCTCCTTCTGTAATATGTTTTTGAAAAGATCCCACTGTATTTGTGTTTTTAGTTTGTCTGCCTCCAACGCATCCATGATGGAGTCACCACCGTTGATAATAAAATCTACTTTGGGTTTTAGTTGCTGCACATGGTGAAGTGCTTTTGCCATTCCTGTTTCAGGAATAATACCTGGTTTAACATGAATATCTGTAACATGGGCAAACCGGATATTTTTTTTCTTCGGTTCTGATGCAAAGGATAAGGAGGGGAGAAGGCTGCTGCCAATAACAGCAGCAGAGGTGTGCAAAAATGTTTTCCGTTTCATAATTGAAAAGTTAAATAATATTCTGACATCATTCTTTCAACCGGGCCAGCAATTCTTCTTTGCTTACCACTCCCTGTTTGCGCCATACTTCTTTTCCTTCTTTGTAAATAATAAAGACCGGGATGGGTTCAATATTCAGCAGTTTCATTATATCTGTGTGAACACTGGCGTCCACTTTTATCAGCGTAAAACTTACATCTGTATTTTTTTCCAGTGCCTCAATAACAGGATTCATTTTTATACAGGGAGGGCACCAGCTGGCCCCAAAATCAACCAGGGTAGTTTTGTCCCTGGAAATACCTGACCAATATTGTTCGATACTCATTTGTGGTTGATTGTTTTTTCCTTCTACCGGTTTGGCAGCATTTTTCCAGGCATTGATACCTCCGATTAACTCGATCACATTTTTAAAACCATTATTCCGCATCCAGCTGGCAGCGGAAGCACTTCTTGCTCCCACCAGGCAATAAATATAAACGGGCCTGTCTTTATCTATATATTGAATCC
>JBKJLR010000255.1:0-11562 GCA_046596865.1 Chitinophagaceae bacterium | reverse complement strand
TTCTCCAGGTCATTTAATAATTTTCCTTCCGGTGTTATTAAATAATCTATTCTATAGATCAACGCCAGTAACATAAAAGCAATGCCGCCAGAAAATTTATCTGCATCCATACTTTTTACTGTATCCAGCGTTTCATTTATCCATTTTTGCAGGTATTCATATTTCACTTCTTTTTCCGGCTCCGGAATCGCAGCTATATGTTCATCATCAGTGGTTTCCAACATGGCAAAGTCCTGTACCAGCAGATCGTCCTGCTTATCAGCCTTTGTGGACAGTTCTTTGAGGCCATAATATATTTTACTGGGGCTGGCTGTTTCAATATCGCTGTCGAAGCTCATACAAAGCCTGTCATTATCCAGGGCAAAGCGGCTGTAATAAAGATTAAAATTCATTTCCAGCAGGCGTCTCATCACCGGCACCGAAGGCTGCGGCATGCGAACCAACGTAACTTCAGATTTTACCCACTCATTATTAAAACTGCCCCTTACAATTTTAGAGCCCTGGTATAGTTGAAACCTGCCATCAGCCCCGTTTCGTTCATACACTACATTTTGTGCTGTATCGTCCCGCAGGTATTCAAAAAGAGCATCAAAGCTTTCGGTATATTTTTTTTCCTTAAATAATTTATCGGCGTCTGTCCAGCGGTTTACTTTGGCCATTGGCTTATTATTATCAGAATAGCGGCCAAAAGGAATGTCAGGACCTGGTAGAGAATCTTCCTTTTTCTTATTTCTGCCAAAAAGTTTATCAAACATCATTGTTATTTATGGGTGTGAAAGTTATTGTTTTTTTAAAGGGTAACAAAAAAACCTCTTGTTGGTTTGTGTAAATACAAAAGGTTGAAAAAGCGGCTGGCAAGAAAAAAGTTACAATTCCAGCATTATCGAACCGGTGCTGGTAAACGCCTCTCCGAAAAAAGAATTTCCATTTCGGCCTAATCGATTCTGCATATAGTTGTTTCAGATATAAAGAAGCCTTGCAATATCAGGCTGCCATGTGGTAAAACCTCTCTTTTTTATCACTAGGGATAAGGGAGCAATCACCTATCGTAAAAAGCATTACCGGCCTTATCTCCAAAGGCTTTCCTGAAGCTGAAATGCAATTTTTTGAATAATTTGGTATTGCAGCAAACCTTTATCTTTGAAGCCATTAATTACTACTTATGAAGTTTATTGCCTCCTCCTCTTCTTTACTCAAACAATTGCAGCATATCTCTGGCGTTATTAACGCCAACACCGTGTTGCCGATCCTGGAAGATTTTTTGTTTGAGGTGGAAAAGAACAAACTAACCGTTGTAGCCACTGACCTGGAAACGGTGATGCGGGTTCAACTGGATATTGAAGCAAAAGACAGTGGCAAGGTTTGTATCCCGGCAAAAATTCTGATGGATACGTTGAAAAATATTGCTGACCAGCCTCTCACTTTTAATATTGATAAGAATTTTGGTATCGAAATTACCAGCGACAATGGCAAGTATAAAGTGATGGGAGAAAACCCTGATAACTTCCCGAAAGAACCAGCAGCAGACGATACTACTTCTTTTACTATGACTGCCTCTGCCCTGGTAACCGCTATCAACAAAACATTATTTGCTACCAGCAACGATGATTTACGTCCGGCCATGACCGGTGTTTTCTTTGAACTCGATAAAAAAGGATTACAATGTGTGGCCACTGATGCGCATCGCCTGGTTCGCTATAAAAGAACAGATGTAAAATGCCCCAAAGGCGATTCATTTATTGTTCCCCGCAAACCATTAAACCTGGTGAAAACGGCTATCCCTTCAAATGAAGATGAAATAACTGTTAGCTACAACAGCAACCACCTTTTTGTAAAACATGGCACTACGCAAATGAGTTGCCGTCTTATTGATGCCCGGTTCCCGGATTATAAAGTGGTAATACCAACTGATAATCCATACAGGTTAACGGTAAACAAAAACGATTTTCAAAGTGCCCTTCGGCGGGTAAGTGTATTTAGCAATAAAAGCACTAACCAGGTTGCTTTAAGTATTAGCGGCAGCGAATTACAATTGGCGGCACAGGATGTAGACTTCAGCTTTGAAGGAAATGAGAGAATGAAATGCCAGTACAATGGCGAAGACCTTATGATTGCTTTTAATGCCCGGTTCCTTATTGAAATGCTGAATGCTGCTGATAGTGATGAAATAAATATTGAATTATCAACGCCAACCAAGGCGGGTATCATCAAACCCACCGACCTTGATGAAAATGAAGAAATGCTGATGTTGGTGATGCCATTGATGCTGAATCAATAAAACCCCCATCCGCTTCATTCGATAAACTCTGAAGGGGAGTAACTACATTGTCAAAGAATCTCTCTTTTATATAAGGGAGCTTTTTTTTGCCCTGTTCGCTTTGACTTTCTGATAATATATTCCGCTATTACAAGATTTCCCACCCAACCTAACCATGCTACTACCCGGTAAACATCCATTGGCGGTAGTGTCATGGTATTAGTGATGGAATATTTCCATGCCCTTAGTGTGATGGCAGATAAAGTAAGGGCATAGCTTCTTATCATGTAATTGCGGTGGGATTTAAAATTTTTTTGTTTGGCTTTTACCAATGCCATGCTGGTAAAAAAAATCCACAAGATGGCTAAGGAAACGAAAGCGATTCTTGAGATCAAACCACCGTTGGCATAAAACCCCATCACCAACCCGGCAGGACCTGTAATGAGCAATACATCCGTTACATAGATATAGCCCAAAGTCCGGTGAAGCCGGGGGTTGTTTCGCAAAAGTTTTTTTGAAAACTGCGTAAACCCGGCAAATAAAACCCACATACTTGCATACACATGGATAAAAAAAGCACCTCTCCAGTGGTCAATATCAATGTATTGCTGCTTGATCCGAAGAAAGCCTACATCCGTATTGTAGGGGATGTAAGTCATGGTAATAGAAGCCAGCAGCCAGCAAAAAAAAGCCAGTGCCAGCAGCAACCCTGCATTCCAAATATTTGTACGACTAATAATTTGTGCTAATTTTAAACAACTAATATAACCATTTACCTTTCACCTGTTCTACTTCGCCTTATCCGAAATAGCGCAAATTTAAAACTTACATTATGAGAAAACTTTTGCTTCTGTTAGTGGCTGGCGCTGTGGTGCTGAGTTGTAACAATAATAAAACTAATTCGAAAACTGAGACCAATGAGTCCAAAGAAAAAGCGGACAATTCTGTTTCGCAGACAGAAACCTCCACAATGACTCCTGGCCCGGCTCCAAGTCCGTTAGAAAAACTCCTGGGTTCTTTTGTTGGGCCTTTCGGTGCCAATAAAATTACCATGCTGATTACAAAAGTTGCAGGCGACTCCGTTGTTGGCCGCACTATTGTAGGGGGTAACGACCGTCCTTTCCGTGGCACTTTTCAAAAGAACGGTGATAATTATTCCTTCATGGCTAAAGAACCCGGCGATCATAAAGACGACGGTCAATTTACCTTCTCTATGACGGAGACTAACCTTGGTATGGTGCAGGGTTCGTGGAAGCCCTTTACTAAAGGCCGGCCGGCTAAAGACTATGAACTAACCCGAAAAGTGTTTGAATATAAAACAGATGTGGGTGATTATCCTGAAGCATCCCAACGTTTACTAAAGGCAAAAGACGTTGAAAATATGATGAAAGAAGATCTGGAATTCATGCGCAATGAAATCTTTGCCCGCCATGGTTATTGCTTTAACAAAAAAAACCTTCGCCAGCAATTTGAAATGCAGGACTGGTATGTGCCTAACACGGTTAACATTAAAGGATACCTGACAGAAATAGAAAAGAAAAATATTACACTCATTAAACGTTATGAGAAATATGCAGAAGAATATGGTGATGAGTACGGCCGATAATAATTAATTCATAAGCCCTGAAAAAATTTTCAGGGCTTTTTAATTTACATAGAATGGACTTTGTTCCTCTCAATTCATATAATAATTATATAGATGCACATATTGCCAAAGGCGTTCTGGAAGAACAGAACATCCGTTGCTGGTTGAAAGATGAATACACTGTAACCATAGACCCTATTCTTACAAATGCGGTTGGTGGTATTAAAGTAATGGTCGCAAAATCGGATGCGCAAAGAGCCTGGGAAATTTTGACGCAACTGAAAAAAGAACAAAAAAAGGCTGTCATTTGCCCTTCTTGCGGCTCCAATAATATTGAACTCGTTAGCACTCCCCGTAAGCCGATAAACTGGATTAGTGCTATTTCTACTTTTTTCCTGGGAGATTATGCAATGGTAATTGAAAAAGTAAATCATTGCTTTGACTGCAACCATGAATTTCCGGAAACTGAAAAAGATGCTGCTGGTTAAAACGTCATTCTTCTTTTTCCTTCGTAACTTTTGACGGTAAACAATTAATATATGTGGGGTGATATAATTCAATATTTCCAGACACTTGAAGACCGGCCACTGGAACGAATGGCCATACTGGTTGGCGGTCTTTTATTATTCTGGATACTGGAAGGGGCTATTCCACTATTGAAGTTGCGATTTAAAAAAACAAGACTACGTCATGCCGCTGCAAATTTTGGATTAACAGTTATTCATCTTATCATTCATACTGGTCTCGCCATTGTCATCATTAAAATAAGTGACTGGAGTGGTGCCAACAATTTTGGCATTATCAACTGGGTGGGTGCCGGTATACTGGCTACTATTTTATTAACCATTCTGATTGTGGATTTTTTTGGTGGCTGGATGGTTCATATCATTGAACACAAAATAAAATTCCTTTGGCGTTTTCATGTAGTGCATCACGCAGATAATAATGTAGATGTAACTACCGGTCTTCGTCATCACCCGGTAGAAAGTGTGGTAAGGGGAATTTTCTTCTTTATAGGTATTGTTGTTAGCGGGGCACCTATGTATGCCGTAATGATATACCAGACCGTGTTGGTTTTTTTTACCGCCTTTGAACATGCTAATATAAGTTTACCCAAATGGCTCGACAATGTGTTAAGCTATGTTTTTGTTTCTCCCAACATGCACAAAGTGCATCACCATTGGAAACAGCCTTATACAGACAGTAACTATGGTGCCATTCTTTCCATTTGGGACAGGTTGCTAGGTACCTTTAAAAAGCTGGCTCCAAAAGAAATCCGGTATGGTATTGACCGGGATTATCCCAACGAAAAAGATGAAGACTTTATGACCCTTATAAAAAAACCTTTTCAGAAATTAGATGTATAAAGTTTTTATCAACTAAAATATTACATATGAGAAATTTTTTCCTGGTAGCGCTGATCCTCGCATCATTGGGGCTAACTGCGCAAACCAGTACATTTTATGTAGCCATTAAGACAGGACTTAGCATCCGTGATAAGGCAGATGTAAATGGTAATGTGATCGGGAAGATCCCTTACAGTACAAAGATCACCGTTCTAGACGACGACCAGGAAAGAGCTTCAATTATAACAGAAGGAATGTCAGGCTCATGGAAAAAAGTAAAGTATAATAACAAGACTGGCTATATCATTGATTCGTATTTGTTTCCTTCCCCACCACCCAAAGCTACCGTAAAAGACATGAAGGGATACCTGGTGCAACTGAGTCTTCCTTTTGGTAGCAGGCTGGTGGTAAAATCCGGCAACATGAATAATATAGAAGAGGGTGGTTGGGAACTGCAAAAGCAACTATATAAAAACGGAGCAGAATGGCATAAATTCCTTGGCTACGAATATGGTTCGAACACCTACTTTCTTCCGGATTTTACTACCCAGCAAGCTTTCCTGTTATTACGGATGATTCCCGAATTCCAAGAGGTTTTTGGCGAAAAAGATGTTTTTCCTACCGAAGACAAAACTTTTAAAAAGGGAGAGAATAAATACTCGATTAAAATAGAAAAAGAAATGATCGGTGATGAGCCATGGATCAAAAAAATAAGTATTGAATATGCGGATGGGGCCATGTATTTTTTTGAACTCTACCAGGTGGACAACCAACTGGTGATTTTTTTCGGCTCAGGAGTGTAGTTTTACAATATGAAGACGATTGCCATGATCCCTGCCAGGTATGCCGCTACACGGTTTCCCGGAAAGTTGATGCAGTTGCTGGGAGGCAAACCTGTTATCCGTCATACATATGATGCAACAGTTGCTACCGGTTTATTTGATGATGTCATCGTGGTAACTGACAGCGAAATAATTTTTAATGAAATAATGACCGCTGGGGGCCATGCCATCATGAGTAAGTATGAACATGAAAGTGGCAGCGATCGTATCGCCGAAGCTGCAGACGGGATGGAGGTAGATATTATCGTCAATGTGCAGGGCGACACTCCTTTTGTAAAAAAAGAACCCTTACAAAAATTATTACGGCAATTTGATGAGGAGGCCATTCAGGTGGCTTCGCTAATGCAGGTGATCACCGACCCCGCTGACATTGTGGATCCCAATTTTGTGAAAGTGGTGGTAGATAAAAATATGAATTCTTTATTCTTCAGCCGGAGTGTTATTCCATATCCCAGGGATAAAAATCTGCCGGTTACTTACTACGAACACATTGGTGTGTATGCTTTTCGTAAACAGGCATTGATAAATTTTACTAATTGGCCGGTTTCTCCATCAGAAGCAGCTGAAAAAATTGAATGTCTCCGTTATTTGGAAAATGGTATTCCTCTCCGGATGGTGGTGGTGGATTATATGGGAGTGGAGATTGATACGCCGGAGGATTTGGAGAGGGCTACCAAGCTATTGTAGTTTCAACCACAGAGGACACAAAGTTTTTTCACAAAGAAAATAAAGGAGATGGATTATCAAAATATTCCGGCTGAGCTCAATCAACTTTCTAATGAAATTATCGGGCTTGCCATAAAAGTTCACAAAGCTCTTGGTCCCGGTCTGCTTGAGTCTTCTTACAAAGAATGCTTATTCTATGAAATTATAAACGGGGGCTATTTTGCAGAAAAAGAAAAATCATTGCCCTTGATTTATCAAGCAGTCAGGCTCGATATAGGTTACCGAATTGATATTCTAGTAGATAACAAGCTAATTATCGAGATAAAGGCTATTGATGCTTTAGCAGATATACATACTGCGCAGGTATTAACTTATTTAAAGCTTTCCGGCAGCCGGCTTGGTCTTCTCATAAACTTTAATGTCCCTTTGTTGAAAAATGGTATTAAGCGATTGGTAATATAACTTTGTGCCCTCTGTGATATGTCTCTTGGTGTCCTTTGTGGTAAAAAAAAAAATTATGAAATTCAGAAACTTTAAACTGGTTGGCTATGTGGTGTATGGCCGTGGCTCCTTTAACCAATTAGATGAAATCATTGCCCCGCATCGCCAGGAAGGCAAGCCGATGATATTTCTTGTTGACCATTTCTTTGACGGCAAGCCATTAATTAACCGGATACCAGTTCGTGGAAATGATAAGATCGTTTTTGTTGATGTTACCTATGAGCCAAAAACCACCTATGTTGACACACTGGCGCAGCAACTCAAAGATGAATTTGGAGCTGTAAGCGGTGTCATTGGTATAGGTGGCGGCTCTGCTATGGACCTTGCCAAAGCGGTTTCATTAATGATGAACAACTCCGGCTCTTCTGCCGATTACCAGGGATGGGACCTGGTAAAAAACCCGGGTGTATATAAAGCAGGCATACCAACATTAAGTGGGACCGGTGCCGAGGTTTCAAGAACAACTGTATTAACGGGTCCGACCAAAAAGCTGGGAATGAATTCTGACTTCACTCCTTTCGACCAGATAGTACTTGATCCGGAGTTAACATTTAATGCTCCGGCCAATCAACGATTTTACACTGGCATGGATTGTTATATCCATTGTATTGAAAGTTTGGAGGGAACTTTCCTGAATGAATTTAGTAAAAGCTATGGTGAAAAGGCCTTGCAACTATGCCGTGATGTATTTGTAAATAAAGAAAGTTGGGATGCCGATAGTGATGACAAATTGATGATGGCCAGTTATGCCGGGGGGATGAGCATTGCATATTCACAGGTAGGTGTGGCCCATGCGGTAAGCTATGGCCTTAGCTATTTACTCGGCACCAAACATGGTATAGGTAATTGCATTGTGATGAATCATCTGGAAGAATATTATCCTGCGGGAGTAAAAGAATTTAAGTACATGGTAGAAAAAAATAAGATTGAAATACCCACCGGTATCTGCAAAGGATTGGCTGAAGAAGATTTTGATAAAATGATTGATGTTTCAATGGGTATGAAACCTCTCTGGGAAAATGCCCTTGGAAAAGATTGGGAAAAAATAATGACGAGGAAAAAGCTTAGGGCTTTGTATGAAAAGCTTTAATTATTGGTCATGAAATTAAATGAGCTCCTTTTTTTCCTAGTTTTATTTTTTATCTCCTGTAACGATAACCGCAAAGTATCAAAAGAAATTGTTATTGAGGGACGGGTAAAAAATATTCCCGATGGGAAAATTTACCTGGTTGAGTCACGGAAATGGAAAACTCCGATCGACTCAACTAATTGTAGCGGCGGTCATTTTATTTTTAAAACAAAAATCAATTCTTCCTTTATTCCTTACCTCGCCGCTATTCACTTTTGGGAGGGTACAAAAGTGGTGCGGCTGATTTACAGAAATCATACCCTTGGGGCCGACAGTTTAAAATATTCAACGGATGCTTTCTATGCAGAGCCGGGGTATACAAGAATAGAAGGCGATAATAAAACAGCTCCCTACTTGCGAATTTTTGCAGGCAGAGAAACTGAGCTATTGTATAAAAATCAATTTATAGATTTTGGGTGGATAGAAAACCTTGATTCGGTTAAACGTTTATCAAAGATTGAAGATTTTAAAAAAGCAATCCTCCAACATCCCTATTCTTATTTTCTTTTGGAAAGTATTTACAGGTCTAAAGAACAATATTCAAAATCTGAAATAAAACAAATACTATTGCTGTTCGACAAAAATGTTCAGGAGTCTCCGGCAGGAGAATTGTTCACAAACTACCTGGCTTTACGGCCCGATGATGGCAGTCCCTTTCCCAATTTATTACTACGGGATCCTGAAGATAGTGTTCAGGCAATTTTTCACCCTACGGCCAAAATACATATGTTAGTTTTCTGGGCAAGCTGGTGTAGTCCCTGTCGAAAAGAAATTCCCCTGCTAAAAGAAATTCAAAAAAAATATTCCGCCCGGGGTTTAAAAATGATAAGCATTTCAATTGATGAAAATAAAGACAACTGGCGACGGGCGGTTACGATGGAAAAAATGGGCTGGCTTCAGGTACATGTCCCTGCTGAAAAATTTCAAGCCGTGCAAAATCAATTTAGCTTTACTACTATCCCGCTAATAATATTTACTGACAGCGAAGGAAAAGAGATAACAAGATTTGCGAATTATGATCCCGGTAATGTTGCCCATTATGAAGCTATCATTTCAAAAAATATTGAATAGTTTTACTGCCCTCCTGTTTATTCTGTCTTTTTTAATCAAGATGAAGTTTGTTGTAGCTCTAATTCTTTCCTAACTTTCCTTTTATGAACCTGGAAAAACTTCGCCCCGATAAATACCTGAAATACCTGTATCTGCCCAACTTGTTCAGTAAACGAACAAAGGAGATCTTATCGGTCAACCCCACCATTATTCCTCACCGGGAAGAAGCCAAAGAAGTAGTGGTGAGTATTTTTGATTATAATGCTGATACCCTGGATGAAAAGAAACTCTCCGCCATTGGCGATTGCTTTTTGTATAAAACAAGCGGCCGCACCACCTGGATAAATATTGACGGACTTCGAAAACAAGATGTGGAGGCCGTTTGTGCTCATTTTGAAATTCACCCATTGGTAATTGAGGATATCCTGAGCATAAACCAGCGGCCCAAATTAGATGAAGAAGAGAATAGCATTTTTTGCCTGCTTAATATGCTGTATTTTAATGAAAAAAACCATTCGGTGGAGCAGGAACAGATAAGTATCATTCTTGCAAAAGATGTGGTCATCAGTTTCCAGGAAGATGCCCATCGGGATGTTTTCAATCCCCTGCGGGAAAAAATGAAAATTGCCAATAGTAAAGTAAGACAGCGGGGTGCGGATTATCTCTGTTATAATCTTCTTGATATGATTGTTGACCATTACTTTTTAGTGATGGAAAAATTGGGTGATCATATTGAAGAGGTAGAAGAACAGGTGACCCGGGGAAACAGTACCCGGTCTCTGGCTAACATTACACATCTCCGCAAAGAGCTTATTGTGTTGAAAAGAAATTTTTCTCCGGTAAGAGAGGTGGTAAATGGCTTTTTACGGAGTGAAAGCGAACTGCTGGAAGACCGGCATACCAAATATTATAAAGATGTTTATGATCACATTGTTCAGGCGAGTGAACTTTCCGAAAACTATCGGGATGTAATGGTGAGTTTGCAGGA
The DNA here is from genome assembly GCA_046596865.1 of Chitinophagaceae bacterium. Taxonomy (GTDB): domain Bacteria; phylum Bacteroidota; class Bacteroidia; order Chitinophagales; family Chitinophagaceae; genus JJ008. The sequence continues at coordinate 1,198 of JBKJLR010000255.1, read as the reverse complement.
CCTGCACATCAACAATGTCAATTTAAAAATGAATGAAGTAATGAAGGTAATGGCTATTGTTACCTGCCTGCTGGCTCCGCCTACTGTTATTGGCGGTGTGTTTGGGATGAACTTTGCCAAAATTCCTTTTGCAAATAACATTCTTGGTTTTTATGTAACGGTTGGAGTAATGCTGCTGATACCTATAATTATGTTGTATATATTTAAGCGGCGGGGCTGGTTCTGAAAAATTAATTACAATTGCTCCGTGAAAAGTTAATTACAAATTGCTCCGTCATTCCGGGCTTGACCCGGAATCCTTCCCTGAAAAAATTATACTTAGTTATGCCTTATGGCCAAGAGGTTTCTTATACACCGGCACGGTGCTGCAAGGCTCCCCATACATAATACTTTTTGCAACCGGTCTCAGCAGTTTCGTTATTTCCATATACACATAATCACCGATAGGTGTCTCTCCACAGCCTTTTATCACCACTCTTTTATCCGCAAACTCATTGGTATTTATTGCCGACAGGTTTTTTAGAAAAAGGGTTTTGTGTAATTCTTTTTCATCCCCCATAATAATTTCTTTTGCCACCGGCTGTAAGTAAGTTGCCACCAGCATCCATGCCCAAACCGGGATGATCGCATCTGCTGAACAGGTAAGTGCAATATTTTTATGCTGGTAGGTGGACCAGTCCATATTTTTTAAGGCTTCCCTGAAATCTTTTTCCTTCAGTATCATTCCCATGAATAAATAATCCTTGAGATCAAACACAGCTGTTTCTGCTTTAGGAAAGTAAGCTTCCAGGTCAATGGTTATTAATCCGCTTTCTGCTACTTTATTTACAAAGGGTTCACTCATATCTTTCAATCTGTCTATAAAAATAACAAATACAACCGCCGGTTGTTTCCGACATCCGTAAAACAAAATAGCCCCATATCGCATAAGGCGAAACAGGGCTATTCTGGTTGGTTTTGATTACAAAGTATGTTAATACCTGTTGGCTCTTTTATCTTTTATAGTCGCTGCTTTCTTTAAAGCATTAATCGGGTAGGCCGGAGCCTGTGGATTTGAAATAAATTGTTTGGTTTGCTGGTACATGCTTTTACGCTGTTCAGCAATATCTCCATTTGTAACGGGTGTTGCAGAAACATTGTCTACCCTCACTACATACACACCACTCACTCCTTCCAGTACCTCTGGCACCACTTTACC
>JBKJLR010000009.1:0-3382 GCA_046596865.1 Chitinophagaceae bacterium | reverse complement strand
GATTGATACAGTTAATAAACAAATGACAGCTGTGGAAGATGCATTGCATCAAACCAAAGCAAAAAGCGGACAGGATGTACTGAACTTCCCCATCAGGCTTGATGATAAACTATCCAGTATTTACAATGCGGCTTCTGCCGGACAGTCGGGCATTAGCCGCCAATCGAAAGAAGCATATACCGAGTTGGCGGTACAGATTGATGAGCAACTGAACAGGTTGAAGAAGATAATGAATGAGGATGTTGTAAAACTGAATCAGTTGATTCATGAAAAAACATTGCCGGTGATTGGGCTAAAGAAAGAAGAGAAAGATAAAGAGTAGATCAAAAAGGGCTTCAAACGAAGCCCTTTTTTATGCAATCTTTTTAACCCGTTCTTTCATTAATGCAATAGCTTCTTCTTTACTGGAAAAAGCGTTGTTGATATTTACCAGGTTATCCGCCAGTTTATCATACCGCTTTGTCATGAGCCATATAAAAATGTGGAGATAGTGAATGCCGTCAAAAACAAACGTTTTTTTGTCAGCCATCTCTTTTTGTAGTTTTAAAAACTCACCGGGTATTTCTGTATAATGCATGGCGGGCCGGAGGTGATGCACGGTGTGATAGCCATCATTCCAGCACATCTTGTTGTACTTGGTATTAATGCAGTTGATAGCACTGGTAAAATTATCTTCTGTATTATTTTTATCAATAAAAGAATGTTGGGCCCAGTTACCCAGCATCATTACAACCCGTGCAAAAACAAATGGGATTATAAAAATGAAAAGGGTAGCTTTAAAATTTACAAAGCTCATGCCAACACAAAACAGGTAAAAAGTCATTTCGCCATAGGTAAGACGCATATACAGCTTTTTCCTTTTGCGATTAAAGAGATAAACAAATGTGTCCACAAAGCCCATCACCAAAAACCTGCCAACATACTTTAAAAAATCAGGCAGGCTGTCTCTTTTATATTTCATGGTGCTGCTGGCATCATCTTCCTGGTTGTTCTCCACATGATGCATCGCCATATGGTGAACAAAATAAGTTTCCGGGGTGTGGCCAAAATAAGGACAAACAAACCAGATGATATAATCATATATCCACAGGTAGCCTTTTTTGAAAGGTTTGCGGTGGCTGATGCAATGAAGCATCAATCCAAAGCGGCCTTTAAAATACATTTGAGAAACGTAGAAGTAGGGAACATAAGCCACCCACCAATACCATCCTTTTAATACAGGGGTAAACAGAAGTATGGCTACCGGTATTACTAATAGATGTATAGCAGTAAGCAAATGGATAAAAGGGAGGTCTCTTTTGTCATTCAGGTATTTCAGCCAGAATTTTTCATACCGGCTGAAGGTGGAGGGTTCTACATATACAGGGTCAGTCAGTGCAGTCAGTGTCTTCATTCGAGATTTTATAAACTAATGATCGGTAAATGGAAGTCTAAAAATATGTTCCGGAAAAGCCAGTTTGTTGATAGTCGGACAAGCCGACTTTTAGAGCCGCTAAATTACAAAAATCTCCTGAATGTAAGTCATTTGTTTAGCACGGCTGTAGCCGGTTCCGGAAGATGATAAAACACTCTTTTCGTTGCCCACCTTTATATTTTCTCCGCCGGGACTACCAATTCAATTATTAAGAAGTTTAACATTTTCCAAATCTATAATACATGATGCGTCGTAATTAACTATCCATACCACATTCACATTACCCCGTTATCCACTGATACACCCGGTCTAAATGACCTGATCCTTACCTTATTTATGAGTAATTGTTGTCATTTAACCAATGCATAGAACCATAGACTTCCTTCGAATGTGAGTTAAAATTTTATTTACAATTAAAACAAAACAGGTTATGAAAAAAAAGATCTATGCATCAGTCCTTTTAGTGGCAATGCTGGGCAATGTGTTCCCATACGGGGCGTTTGCATCCAGTCACCGGGAAGCCCCGCTTATTGCCAATGATCCCATTGCCGATAATACCGATCTGTATGCTTTTCGCAGTCCCGACAAGCCCAATACAGTAACCATTATTGCCAATTACATTCCTTTTCAGTTGCCCCAGGGAGGCCCGAATTTCCAGTCTTTTGGTGAAAACGTCCGGTATGAAATTCATATTGACAATAACGTAGCCACCAATGGGGATGATATTACTTACCGTTTCACCTTCAGTAAAGTAAATCAAGACCCTACTACATTTTTTAATATTCGTTTAGGACAACAAAACCTGAAAACTACTTACAAGGCGGAAAGAAGTACCGATGGAGGAAAAAGTTTTCAAACTATCATTCAGAATGGCATTGTACCGCCACCCAATATTGGCCCACGTTCCATCAGTGACCCTACTGTAGGATTGGGTGCACCAAACTATGAATCACTTATTGAAAGCGCCATTACTACTGCTTCATCTGGCGAAAAAGTATTTTGTGGTACTGCCGATGATCCATTCTTTGCTGATCTTGGCGGCATTTTTGACCTCGGTGATTACCCCCGTACTACGGGAACAAAATCTATTGATGGCTTAAAATGTTTAAACGTTTCAACGATTGCTTTACAGATTGATATTTCTACTTTACAAAAAAATCATCAAGATGTTTCACCTACTACTAGTATTCTTGATCCGAATTATGTAATAGGTGTGTGGGCCTCAGCAAGTCGTCAAAAAATAAGTGTTTTAAAGGATTATAAGGATTATGAAAATAATAATAATGGTAGCAGCGGAAGCGGACCCTGGATCCAGGTTTCACGTTTAGGTATGCCATTGACCAATGAAGCTGTCATCCCGATTGGTATGAAAGATTACTGGAATACTCTTACACCATACCAGGACCTTTCAAAACTTAATACGTTTGGTAAATATTTTTATAATCCTGAATTGGGATTATATATGGACGATGCAAAATTCGGGGGAGCAGTTCCGGCATTGGCGCCACTCCGTATTCAAAAAAAATCGCTGGCATGTGCTTTTGCACCAGATGGTTTTGGTTTCGGGAATGGACAGAATGGCTTGTTTGGGTTAAAAGGAAATGCAGCATTAGCTGGTACCGCACTGGATGATGCAATATTCGGAAATCTTCTTTTACCTGCAGCAAACTCTCCTCGTTCCGTCGATCTATGGCCCATTTTTAATACTGGTGTTCCTAACTTAAAACCTTACCAGTTAGCAACGGGTAAAAATGGCAATCCACTGGCAGATGGAAAACCTTTCATTAATAATTTTCTGCCTAATGGTGGTGATATGCTACGTTTAAATATGGCAGTACCGGTTACACAGCGGAATGATGCTAAATTCAGTAACCTCGGGTTGGTTCAGGCCGCCGTACTGGGTTTAACTGACCCTGCTTACAATACAAATACTTCCTTGCAAAATATTCCTAATATGGATGGCTTTCC
>JBKJLR010000367.1:0-9461 GCA_046596865.1 Chitinophagaceae bacterium | reverse complement strand
TAATCCAGCACTGTCCATGCTTTGTTTGTAATGCCAGATCCGGTAAAATTTTTGTAACTCTTTTGGTCTCGCATCCCGTTCGGCCAGGTAAGCTATTTGCGAGCCGTCATCAGTAATGGTAAAATTTTTAAAGTCGTTACCGCCTTTACTTAACACGGTTGACTTCGCTTCTTTTACATCATAGAGAAGCACCATGGGTTTACTCAATGAATCTTTAGGATTCTTCGCCTGCTCTATCAGCAGTTTATCACCCGTTTTACTAAAATAATATTCCACTACATTCGCAAATGTCTTTTCCTCGCCTGTTTCTAACTTGCGAAGTATCAAGTCACTTCCAGTATCGGTAGTTGCTGCACCCGGTTCATCTCCATCTGCATCCCGGGCATATCCGGGAGCTATCAGCCGGGTGTCAGAAGTCTCATCAAACATATCGGTTTCATCGTCTTTATTTTTTTTCTTCCTTTCAGGCATTGATTGAATGACACGTTGCAAAGAATCAATGATCCGGTTAAGGCTATCTGTTTTTTTATTGCTTCCCGGGTCACCGGTCTTCGGCTTTGCAGGTTGTTCGGGATTTTTCTCCAATTGATACGCCATCCAGCCGTAAGACTTTTGCGGAGTTTTAAAGCTTTTCGTTCTGGCTGCTTTCCAAATCTCTTCTTTACCTAATTCTACTATAGCTATTGAATCCTTTGGCATATCATCGGCCTTCTTCTTCCTGATTCTGGCTTCCCTGGTGTCTTTGTATAATGGTTTTATTTTGAATACTACATAGCGGCTGTCTTCAGTGATGACAGCGGTATAGCCTCTTGGCACCGACTTTTTATATTTGGCATCGGAAGACTGTATCACCAGTTCGTTATCACCTTCCTGCGGATCAATGGTGTACACCACCCATTTACCATCATTGCTGATCAGCCGTTCACCAATATGCTGCCAGCTATCGTAAACAGAATGGTCAAGTGGCTTTTTCTGTGAAAAGCAAAAGGAAACTGGGAGCAATAAAATAAAAGAAATAAAAATACCCTTCATAGCTGATTGTTTGAGTGCATTAAAGATAATGGGAAATATCAAAAGCCTTTATAGCTTTTTACCTGTGATTAACCCGTATTGCCACAACCCTTTTTTCAAGGGTTTCTTATGCTTCGTATTGTTGGTGTTTCTGCTATGCCAATACACAACACTCAACAACGGAGTGGTGATTTTGGCAGAGCAACAATAAAGGGAAAAAATGGGTATTACCTTTGCCGAACCCCTGCCAAGGCGGATATTTATTTAATAATGCCTGAATCAATTTTAATCCATCTTATAGTCGGATTAGTTTCGAACAACGGAATCACATTAAAAATTATTGGAAATACATCTTCAATTTCTTTCCCAAATTCTTTGCAAAAAAAAATTGGCCCTTCTTTTTCTAAAACAAATGAAGGGGCGGCGGGTACAAGTATTCTCACATCTACTTTACCATTCCAAACAGAACAAAGTAACGGGCCATCATCAGAATCTCCTCTGCACATTGCAGATGCAAAATGTTCATCACCGTTTGCAAATATTGCTTTACAAAAACACCAGACTTCTCTATTAGAAGCGGCAACTAACCCATCTTGAGTTTTAATAGCTGGTTCTAAAATAACATCTTCTTCGTCCAAGCTCTCTTCAAAAACTTTCCAAGAATCACATTTGATGAGGTGTTCGTTTGTTAATTCGCTTAAATATATATTTTCGTACATAAAATCAGAAAGGTTTTTTTCCTTTGTTAATCTTCCGAAAACTTTAAACGGCCTTTGTTGTGTGTTGTGTGATGGCTTTTGTGCTGTTGGCAAACACCAACAAATGAATTAAAGACAACCAAACCCAGCCTTCACATCAATCCTTATAATTAGTCAGAAAACCCCAATTATCAATGCCTGATTCATAGAACAGGGCCGATGAATATTTATATTCTTCAGGTAAGTTACAAATTTCTGCTTTTACAGGATTCCAATGTATGTACTCAAGTTTCTGTATAAATACCCAATGTCTTCTAAGTTCTACACTCAATGCATTCCGTTCCCAAATCTGGTACTCCCGGTCTTTTGCATCCACTTTAAAATGAGCAAGTACAGCAGGATGATTTCTTACCAGGTCCTTTTTTATACGCTGCGCTGTATATTTTAGAAAATCCCGTTGCACCGCTTCCGGGTCATTATCCGGCATCATCTGCCATATCAAATGAATATGGTTTTCCATGATAACAAAAGCAAAAACTTTTACCCTCATATCATTTACCAAAAACCGAAGGCTGCTTATGACTATATCCTTATACTTATCCGGCTTTAACAGCCGTTTCCACTCAAAATTAGTTGCTGTAAAAAACTGCGGGTATTCTGTTATTATGGATGCCATAACCTAAAGAACTAAGATAAGGTTTTCTTATAGTTCGCATTGTTGGTGTTTCTGCTCTGCTGCTTTGCCAGTACACAACACACAACAACGGCGTGTTGCTTTTGGCAGAACACCAACAACGGCAAAACGGCGTGTTGATTTTGGCAGAACAACAATAAAGGAAAAAAATGGTATTACCTTTGCCGAACCCCTGCCAAGGCGGATATTTATTTAATAATGCCTGAATCAATTTTGATCCATCTTATAGTCGGATTAGTTTCGAACAACGGAATCACATTAAAAATTATTGGAAATACATCTTCAATTTCTTTCCCAAATTCTTTGCAAAAAAAAAAATTTTCCCTTGTTGGTCTTCCGAAAACTTTAAACGGCCTTTGTTGTGTTGCGTGATGGCTTTTGTGCTGATGGCAAACACCAACAAATGAATTAAAGACAACCAAACCCAGCCTTCACATCAATCCTTATAATGACTCATAAAATTTCAATTATCAATGCCTGATTCATAGAACAGGGCCATAAAGAACTAAGATAAGGTTTTCTTATAGTTCATATTGTTGGTGTTTCTGCTCTGCTGCTATGACAGTACACAACACACAACAACGGCGTGTTACTTTTGGCAGAACACCAACACAGGCAAAAAGCCTTTACAGCTTTTTACCTGTGATCAACCCGTATTGCCACAACCCTTTTTTCATTCCGGTATACTGAAATTTACAAGCTTTGATATTCTTCTTCTGCATTTCCGTGGCAGGTTTGGAAAAATTGATCTTCTTCCATGCCATATACAAGCTGGCAAGGAAATAAAATTGATAAAGCCGCCGGGAAGAATGAGCAGTTTCTTTAGATATATTACGAAAATTAATATTGCCGAATCCAGCCTCTTGCATAAAAGAAACAAAACGTTCTGGTGTCTCCAGGTAATTCACCTGCCAGCCATCGAGCCACTGACGGATGATAGGGTTATCGTTGTTTTCAAATGCCGTAACAAACCCATCGGCAACAACTAATCTTCCCCCGGGTTTTAGCAACCGGAATGCTTCTTTTATAAATTGTTCTTTGCTGTCAGCATAGCAAATACTTTCACAGCCCCATACCACATCAAAACAAGCATCCGGAAAATCGGTGGAGCAATAATTCATGGCTTTAAAATCAATCAACGCTTCCACTTTTTTATGTTTCGCATTCTCCCTTGCCAACTCTACCTGTCGTTGGCTTAATGTGATACCGGTGACCCGGCAACCTGCTGTGGTAGCCAAAAATATACTGCTGCCGCCTACACCGCAACCAGCATCCAGTACTTTATCTGTTTGTTTTATTGCAGCCGCTTCCATCATCACTTCATTCATCCGTACCAATGATTCAGGAAACGATTTTACAGCAGCATCCCAATAGCCATAATGAATGGCGAGGCTGTTATTCAAGTCCCAGGAATCCCTGTAAGCATTCTCTGTGTCCTTATAGTATTGTATTATTTTTTCGTGGTAATTAGTCGGGTGCATTGTCGGTTAGTTTTCTTTCCACTTTTACCAGCAGGATAATATGAATGATCAATGCCAGGGCAATAATACCAAAGCCAACAAAAAACCATTGGCTAAGAAATTGATTTTCTTTATAGACCATAAATGCGAGAATGATGCCATAGACCGGCTCCAGGTTATAAGTAAGATTAACGGTGAAAGCAGATAACCGTTTCAGTGCATTCGCCGAAAACTGAAAGGCAATAACAGAACAAAACCAGGAAAGTACCACCAGCCAACCAAAATTCCCGGGGCTGGGAATAAAATTTTCTGTTGGGAATCGCTGGAGATAAAAAGGAAGTAAAATTGACAAGGTCAGCAGTCCGCCTGTTTGCTGCCAGGTTAGCATTGTTTCCACATTTATTCTTTTCAAAAATTCCCGGTTGAAGATGGGAAACAAGGAAGCCAGTATAGCGGAAATAATACCAACAATGATCCCCGTTTTATATTGTGTATCAAAATGGAAGATAATATAAATGCCAATCAGTGTTACTAAACCAAGTAATAACTCTGTCCAGTTAATTTTTTTCTTCAAAATGAGTGGTTCGAACAAGGCAGTAAAAAAACCGATGGCCGAAAAACAAACCAACGCTACTGAAACATTTGAGTATTTGATAGCGCCATAGAAAGTGACCCAGTGCATAGCGGCAATAAATCCCACACCGGTTATTTTCAAAATATCAATGAAAGGAATTTTCTGCAACTTCTTCATCAGGCTGAATAAAATCCACATGGTAGCGGCCGTAAGCAGCAACCTGTACCATACGATCATCCCTTCATTTAATGTGATCAAACGACCGAGAATACCGGTGAAACCAGCGAGGAAAACCGCAATATGCAGCTGGAGAAAAGCTTTTTTCATTAAGCCTGCAAACTAAAGAAAAATAAAGAGAGTTTAATTTGTCGTATTCATTCAAATATAAAATACGGGGGATTTCTATCTATGCTTTTACAGCTTCAAAAATCTACAACAGGTTCATTTACTTTCTGCCATCACTTCTTTTGACTGTATGGTCTTTACCGAAGGATCTTCAGGTTCCGTTTTTTTTACCCGTTTCCTATAGCTGGTAAACAAGCTGTGCCAGCGGAGCTTGAGTACACCGAGTATGCCTTCCTTTACAATACTTTTATTCATTTTAGAAACTCCGGATGTTCTATCCTGGAAAATAATAGGCACTTCCTTCATCTTAAACCCATGCTTCCACGCAGCAAACTTCATTTCAATCTGGAAAGCATAACCCACAAACCTGAGCTCATCCAGATTGATAGTTTCCAGCACTTCCTTTTTGTAGCACATAAAACCTGCCGTAGGGTCTTTCACCGGCATCCAGGTTATTATTCTTGTGTATAAAGAAGCACCTTTTGAAAGAGCAATGCGGTTTTGTGGCCAGTTAACTACTCCGCCATCTTTTATATACCGGGAACCAATCGCCAGATCAGCTCCTTCTTTTTTACAGGCATTATACAATCTTGACAGATCGTTAGGATTATGGGAAAAATCGGCATCCATCTCAAAAATATAATTGTAACCTTCCCGTATAGCCCATTTAAACCCATGGATATAAGCAGTCCCTAATCCTAGTTTACCCTTTCTTTCTTCAATAAACAGATGACCGGTAAATTTTGGCTGCAGGTCTTTTACAATTGTTGCAGTTCCATCTGGTGAGCCATCATCAATTACCAACACATCAAACCCCTCATTCATATTGAAGATGGTATGAAGAATACTACTGATATTCTCCTTCTCATTATAAGTTGGTATGACGACTAATTTCTCCACAATGCGCAAATATCGAATTTACAACAATCAGCAGAGACGCTGTGTTAAAAATTGTTTACTGGTAAATAGGAGGGATTAACTCTTCTTCAGCATCATCCGGGTATAGATTTCGGTAAGCTTTTGTTTTGTGTGCTGGGGAAAATCGCCTTTCATCATCCAGTCATAGTATTGTGGTTCGGCTTTTAGCACATCTGCTACGGGACGGCCTTTGAACTTTCCAAAATTGAAAACCTCTGTCCCGTTCTCCATAATAAAACGCCGGGCAAAATCAACGATCTGATCTTCTCCAATTACTTTTAATATAGAATCAATATTATTACCCAACTCAGGATATTTCAATATTTGTGCTTGCAGAATTTCATGTGTCGCAGAGGCATCCACCTCTGCTCCGTGAGCTCCGTCAAGAATTTTGCCACAATAGAATTTATAAGCGGCTCCCAACGTTCTCGGTTCCATTTTATGAAAGATATTCTGAACATCTAACAATTTTCGGTGCTTCATATCAAAATCCACCTGTGCCCGTAAAAATTCTTCCATCAGCAGTGGTATATCAAACCGGTTAGAATTATAACCTGAAAAATCACATCCATCCAGCATTTGTTTCAGTTCCTGCGCCACTTGTTTAAAAGTGGGAGCATCCTTTACCATCTCATCCGTAATGCCATGTATATCGCTGGAGCCTTTTGGTATAGGTATCCCGGGGTTAACCAGTTTTCTCTTAACACTCCGGGTTCCATCGGTTAAAATTTTTACTATAGCAATTTCAACAATCCGGTCAGTTCCCAGGTTGATGCCAGTAGTTTCAAGGTCAATAAAAGCAAGGGGTTTCGTCAGTTGCAACATTCGGTATGTAATTTCTCTTAATTTCTAAATAATAAGGGTGGTAAAGGTAACTGTTTACAGTACTTAACAAAATGAATTTTGTAGTCACCAAAAGCTTGTGATGTAAAGATAACCAGTTGTTTATCGAATTCAGTTGGAGGCGTAAACACTTTCAAAACCCAGATTGCAAAATACCGCATCATTTATTTTTTATAAAGACAAAATAATCAGCCAATTTTGTCGTTTAGAGAAAAATATCCCCCTGTTATGAAAAATAAATCTTTGGTTGCTTTACTTCTTGCCGCTTTTATTTTAGTCATCTCCTCTTGTGCATCGCAAAAGTATGGTTGTCCCGGCAATCCACAGGCAAACTATAAATTCAGAGGCTAATTACTATCTATCTCTCTTTTTATCCGGAATCGAATTGTTTTCCAGAATTTTCCTGAACAATCCCCTGCGCCTGTTTGTATAACTATTGTAATACCTGGCAGATCTACGGGAAAATAAAACTTATCAGTATGATAAGCTAATACTGATTTTATATTTTTCTCCTTGAGATGTTGCCCACAAATTTTGAATTCTAACATAAAACTATTTCAGTACTCAAATAATCCTTACTTTTACAGTCTAATCATGAGAATATATACCCATAATCATCATCACCATCTATTACTCCTCCAGGGTATGCCGTGAAGATATTATGTATAAACATAGTTAAGGGCTTACTCCACAGTAAGCCCTTTTTCGTTGTCTGCCATGGTCACACTTAAATGAGGCTAAAGCAGATCTTAAAAAATTAAACATGAGTGAAACATTAAAAATCGCTGTTCAGAAATCGGGTCGTCTCTATGAAGGTTCCATGAAACTGCTGAAAGAATGCGGCATTGAAGTTAGTAATGGCAACAACCAGCTGAGAGTAAGGGCTGCAAATTTTCCGGCAGAAATTTTCTTCCTTCGTGATGATGATATACCGGAATATGTACAGGATGCAGTAGCCGACATCGGTTTTGTGGGGGAAAATGTGGTCAGAGAATCAAACAAGGAGGCGGATATCGTTGAGAAATTGGGTTTTGGTAAATGCCGTTTATCCATTGCTGTACCAAAAAATGGCGCATTGAAATCAGTAAATGACTTAACCGGTAAAAAAATTGCTACCAGCTACCCATTCCTTCTCTCCGGCTTTCTGAAAGAAAAAAATATAACCGCTTCTATTCATGAAATCAGTGGATCTGTAGAAATAGCCCCGAGAATTGGCTTAGCCGATGCTATTTGTGATTTAGTAAGTTCCGGCAGTACCCTTTTTACAAACGAACTACAAGAGATTGAAACGATACTTTCTTCTGAGGCAGTTTTACTTAGTCATAAAAACCTTACGACTGAAAAGGAAAGCATACTTGAAAGTCTGTTGTTCCGTATTCGTTCTGTCAAGAAAGCCCGGAATAATAAGTATGTCTTACTAAATGCACCCAATGAAAAACTGGATACTATCTGCAGTCTTTTACCAGGAATGAAAAGTCCAACGATACTGCCTTTGGCTGAACCGGGGTGGAGTTCTGTTCATTCTGTAATAAATGAAAGCGATTTCTGGAATGTGATTGAAAAACTGAAAACAAACGGCGCACAGGGCATCCTGATCATTCCTATTGAAAAAATGATTGTATGAGACCTGGAGGAGAAATTAAATAGAAAATTTTATGAAGTTATATAACCACCCGGGGAAAAAACGATGGCCTGAAATTATTCAGCGGCCTGTCGCTGATAATTCTTCATTGGAGAAAATAGTAAAAAAGATAGCACAAAAAATAAATGAGAAAGGTGATAATGCTGTTCGTAGATACACCAAAGAGTTTGACGGAGTGAAATTAAAAAGCTTTATCGTAAGCAAAAAAGAAATTGCCGTTGCAGAATCGTTAGTGAATGACGATCTTAAACTAGCCATGCAGCAGGCAAAAAAGAATATAGAAATATTTCATGCGGCGCAAAAAGAAGAAGTAAAGAAAATTGAAACCATGCCCGGTGTTATTTGCTGGCGGCAAGCGGCCGCTATTGAAAAAGTAGGGCTATATATTCCCGGTGGCTCTGCTCCGCTTTTCTCCACCGTATTAATGCTGGGTGTGCCGGCCCGTTTAGCAGGTTGTAAAGAAATTATTTTATGTACCCCTCCTTCAAAAAATGGAAGAATCAATCCTGCAATACTATATGCCGCACAACTCTGTGGTATAACAAAAATCTTTAAAGCCGGAGGTGTGCAGGCTATTGCTGCCATGGCTTATGGAACCAAAAGTATTCCTAAAGTACATAAGATCTTCGGACCGGGAAATCAATATGTAACAATGGCTAAGCAAATTGTGCAACAACAGGGAGTTGCTATTGATATGCCTGCCGGGCCATCCGAAGTATTAATAATAGCTGATGAAATGGCTGTTCCTGAATTTGTGGCTGCCGATCTTTTATCACAGGCAGAACATGGACCTGATTCGCAGGTTATCTTAATTACAACCAGCAAATCAGTTGCGAAAAAAGTTGCTGAAGCCATTAAAAAACAAATAAAAGAATTACCACGTAAAGAAATAATTGTAAAAGCATTACAAAACAGCAAACTGGTTATTACAAAAAGTGTTACAGAAGCAATGGAACTCTCCAATTTGTATGCACCAGAGCATTTAATACTTGCCTGTGCCAATGCAGAAGAAATCTGCAAACAGGTAATTTCAGCTGGCTCGGTATTTATTGGTAACTATTCCCCGGAGAGTGCAGGCGATTATGCAAGCGGTACAAACCATACACTCCCTACCAATGGCTATGCAGCTATGTACAGCGGTGTTTCATTAGACAGTTTTTGTAAAAAAATTACTTACCAGCAACTAACAAAAGAAGGATTAGAAAATATTAGCAATACAGTTATCACAATGGCAGAAGCTGAAGGCCTGGTTGCACATAAGAATGCAGTATCAATC
>JBKJLR010000308.1:0-4092 GCA_046596865.1 Chitinophagaceae bacterium | reverse complement strand
GCCGGGTCAGCTTTTGATTGTTTAAAGCCTTCTAATCTTTGCTTTTGTATGCGGCTGAAAGCTGCATCAGTAAATTTTGGATTAAACATTCTTTCCTGTAAAAGAACTAATGTTTTATCTAAATTCTTTTTCAGCGTCTGGATGTTGAACGTAATGCCATCAAAGCTGCTGCCAACGGATACGTTGCTGCCTAATTTTTGTAATTCAACAGCCATCTGTTCGGCAGAATAATTTTTTGTATCCTCATTCATCATAGCGCTAAAAAATCCGGCGAGTCCGATTTTAGCAGTATCACTTGCCTGTAGCAGGTGACCACCAGGAACGGTTATGGTAATAGTTACAGTGGGTATCTCGGTGGTTTCCGTGCCAATCATTTTAACGCCATTTGGCATATCTTTTCTCCAGAACTTCGGCACTTTTACAGTTGGGTTAGCACCATTTCCGGGAATTTTCTTGCGGTCAAAAATATCTTTTGCTTTCGTGTATTTTAAACCAGCATATCCATAATCGGGAGCATCGTAAACAGAAGAATCAACTTTGTAATTATCCGCAGCCGCAATCATTTTTTCTTGTCCTTTTGGAAGCACACTCAGGAAAACGGCATGTTTGCCTTTGATGTATTGATTATATACCCGCATCACATCTTCTTTGGTAACGGACTGGTACATGGTAATGAGGTCAGCAATTTTATTCGGGTTTCCGGCAAAAGTTTGGAAAGCGGCCAATTGGGAAACTTTACCTGACACACTTTGCAGACCATTGATCTGTTGTGCTTCTATACCGCCTTTGAATTTTGCAATATCATCATCTGTAACTCCCCTTGCTTCAAATGAATCTAAAGAACTGCGGAACAGGCTGTCTAATTTTGCCAGCGATTTACCAGGTGATGGTATTAATTGAAAGGACATTTCACCGGATAGTTCCGATAACTGGCTGGAAGTATTTGTCTGCAGTGCTAATTGTTTTTTTACCAGTTGCTGGTACAATACAGAATTTTTGCCTTGTCCCAGTACCTGTGCGAGACAGGCTAAT
This sequence comes from Chitinophagaceae bacterium, assembly GCA_046596865.1. GTDB lineage: Bacteria > Bacteroidota > Bacteroidia > Chitinophagales > Chitinophagaceae > JJ008. The sequence continues at coordinate 3,060 of JBKJLR010000308.1, read as the reverse complement.
GCTCCCATATCTTTATGATAATTAGGTACAGTAGGATATACTACTAATAACAAAGGCAGTTTAGCATAATTATCAACATACGAAGCATAGCGATCCGTGGCTAATACAGTTGGTGGCACCACTACAGGTTTTACTTCCGGGCCACGGGGAATAACGCCAAAATATTTCTCAACTAACTTTACTACCTCAGCCGGCTTAACATCACCACCCACTGTTATTGTTGAATTATTGGGACCATACCATCTTAAAAAGAAATTTTTCAGGTCGTTTACATTGCCCCGGTTAAGGTCTTCCACATACCCGATCGTAAGCCAGGAGTAAGGGTGACCATAGGGATACAAATTTCTTGAAGCCGCTTCTGAAGCTAATCCATAAGGACGGTTGTCATAATTTTGACCTCTTTCATTCTTTACGGTAGACCGTTGGATCTCAAATTTCTTTTGAGTAACGGCATCCAGCAAAAATCCCATACGATCCGCTTCCAGCCACAGCATTTTTTCCAATTGATTGCTGGGCACTGTTTCAAAATAGTTGGTACGGTCACGGTTGGTACTTCCATTCAGTGTACCACCTGCATCCGATACAATTTTAAAATGTTGTTCATCGGCTACGTTATCACTTCCCTGGAACATCATATGTTCAAAGAAGTGAGCAAAACCAGACTTGCCGATTTCTTCCCTGGCAGAACCCACATGGTAGGTAGCATCTACATGCACCACAGGGTCGCTGTGGTCTTCATGAATGATCAGGGTGAGGCCATTGGGCAATACATATTTTTCGTAGGGGATAACGATTTCGTTTCCCTTTTTAGTCACTTTTTCTACCAGTTTTGCCTGGCCGTTTACCAAACCAGATAACACCATAATAATGGCAACCAGCAGCAACAATCTTTGTTTCATATTATTAATTTTTTGGAGGACAACAAAGTAACCGATTTCAGCGGGTAAAACCGTACCATTTATCATTTCATTCCCCCAAACTGCAATTTGCCAGGTTCTGTTTTTATGGGTAATAAAATCTACGTTATTTCGTCTCATCCATTCAATCCGTGGTTTACCTTTGAAAAAATTTAAACCATGAATACAGCAACCCGTAATAACCATGAGATTGACTACAAAATACATGGCGAAGAATTACAATTTGTAGAAATAGAGCTTGATCCGCAGGAAATTGCGATTGCCGAAAGTGGCGCTATGATGATGATGGAAGATGGAATAACCATGCAAACTATTTTTGGGGATGGCTCTGCACAGCAACCTACAGGATTTATGGGCAAGCTGATGAGTGCAGGTAAAAGGGTACTGACGGGGGAAAGTTTGTTTATGACTGCTTTTACCAACGACGGGCAGGGGAAAAAGAAAATTAGTTTTGCAGCTCCATATACCGGGAAAATAATTCCAATGGATCTTCGGGAGTTGGGTGGAACTATCATTGCACAAAAAGATGCTTTTCTCTGTGCTGCCAAGGGAGTAAGTGTTGGCATTTACTTTCAACGAAAATTAGGAGTGGGCATTTTCGGCGGCGAAGGATTTATTATGGAAAAAATTGAAGGAGATGGGATGGCTTTTTTGCATGCCGGTGGATTTATCATTGAAAAAGATTTAAAAGCCGGGGAAATATTAAAAGTAGATACGGGTTGCCTGGTGGCATATATGCCCGGCATATCGTTTGAAATTGAAATGGTAAGAGGTATTAAAAATGCATTGTTTGGTGGTGAGGGTTTATTCTTTGCCAAACTACAGGGTCCGGGAAAAGTTTGGATACAATCACTCCCCATCAGCCGGTTGGCCGGAAGAATAGTTGCGTATGGAACTTATCACCGCAAAGAAGAAGGTGGAGGTGTGCTGGGTGGATTGGGAAATATTTTTGATGGAAGGGGGTAGTAAATATTCAGTTTTTAATAATGGAACCGCTCCTTATTTCTCCTTGCGGATTTCTTACAGATATAATATAAGAACCTTTTAAAAGAGTATTCGTTTGCAGCGAAACGCTATTGTCGCCTTTTTGCAAAGTAGAAAACAATTTTGTTGTAACAACTCCTGATAAAGAAGTTATTATAATCTCTACTTTGCCGGGAGAAGAAGAGGATATATTAAGTACAGCTTTATCAGCAACAATTGTTGGGGTAATGCTTGTTATATCAAATCCTTTAGTGTTGCCATACAAACCAATAATTTTAGAAGAATAAAATTTGCCGTCTAAGTCGCCAACCCGTATCCGGTAGAATGATTTTTCAGTCGGAAGTAAATCAGTGTAGGTAAATGGCTGCCGGCATCGAAGCTCATCGGCCCGGAAAGTGTGAATGGTGGAATAACCTATCCCATTTTCTGACCGCTGAATTTCAAAATTGGCGTATTGTAAAAAACAGGTAACTGCCCAGTTAAGCTGGTTACTATTGCCGCTTCTTTGTCCACTTATATAGCTTATCCTGACAGGAATACTATCGCCAATGACTAACTGTGCATGCAGATTAGTTGCTATGCCTGCAAAAAGAGTCAAAGTAAAAAGCTTTTTCATAATAACATTAAAGTTATTTATATTTTTCCACTAAGATAGGTTTCCTCAACTGTAGGCTGGGTAGTACCGCCGGCATTTTCCAGTGTAACGGTAAATGCAATAGATCCGGCGGGTACATTCGGCATTTCAATAAACCTACCTCTTATTTCATCATTAATAATACCAATATTTACAGGCTTGCCATCTACCTCGGCCCATAACTGATAATCTTTAGTACCAGAGGATTTTGGCAGATGGTGAATTATAATATACATTTTCCCTGTACTCTTATCCCAGAACATTGTACACCGGCAAATAGCATGGGTGCCCACGCCGTACATAGCTATCGGAGTAATCCGGGGATTATTTAAAACAGCATAATCAGAAACTGGTAATGTAGTAATGCCTGCGGTTGCAGATTGCAAATCCTTTTCCTGCTGTTTATTTTTTGAATAAAGACTATAGTTGAAATAAGAGCTTATCACCAGCAATAAAATGGCTGCCGCAGCTACCATTTTCAACCACTTAGTTCTATTATTGTTTGTATTTCTAGTAATATCAATA
>JBKJLR010000140.1:0-3610 GCA_046596865.1 Chitinophagaceae bacterium | reverse complement strand
CTTCTGTAACATATGGCCGTTGATGAACGAAAGTTTTCATCATCATACCAATATGGGCTTGCGGTCCGCCAAAAGCAGTAACGCTGTGTACAAAAACAGCCTTCAGGAATGGAATGTGTCGCAGCAGCATTGCAGTCTAAATATAAATAAAATCAGGTAAGGGTAAAATCATAACAAACAAACCATCATTTCCAGTAAATTCATAAAAAATATACCATGTACCAAAGACTTCTCCTGTTAGTAGCAATTGTTATATCAAATCAGCTTTCCGCCCAAAGCGATATTGAAAAGCTAAAACAAAAAGCAGCAGCAGGGGCTGATAAAATTGAGGCGAAATGTATTGCCTGGAGAAGAGACATACATGAACATCCGGAATTAGGCAACAGGGAAACAAGAACAGCCAAAATTATCGCAGAGCATTTGAAAAAACTGGGTATTGAAGTTAAAGAAGGTGTTGCAAAAACCGGTGTGGTAGGCATTCTTAAAGGAGGAAAGCCGGGGCCCTGTATTGCATTAAGAGCAGATATAGACGCCTTGCCTGTAGTAGAAAGAGTAAACCTTCCCTTCGCCTCTAAACAAAAAACAACTTACAATGGACAGGAAGTGGGAGTAATGCATGCTTGCGGACACGATAGCCATACGGCCATGCTGATGAGTGTAGCAGAAATTCTTTCAGGAATGAAAAATGAAATAAAAGGAACAGTGAAATTTATTTTTCAGCCGGCAGAAGAAGGTCCGCCGGAAGGAGAAGAAGGCGGAGCCGCATTGATGGTAAAAGAAGGAGTGATGGATAACCCTAAGGTTGATGTTATATTCGGACTGCATATTGAATCAGATATAGAAGTAGGACAAATCCGATATAAGCCGGGTTCATTCATGGCATCTTCTGACTGGTTTCATATTGTGGTAAAAGGAAAGGGAAGCCATGGGTCTCAACCCTGGAATGGGATTGACCCCATCCAGGTAGCGGCGCAAATCATCGAAGGTCTTCAGACAATAGTAAGCCGCCAGATGGAATTGACAAAAGCCCCGGTCGTAATTACAGTAGGAAAAATTAATGGTGGCGTTAGGAATAATATTATTCCGGAAGAATGTGTGATGGATGGAACGATACGTACATTAGATAATGATATGCAAAAAGAAGTACATGAAAGAATAAGAATGACGGCAACAAAGATTGCAGAAGCCTCCGGGGCCATTGCCGAAGTTTCCATTGATACAAAAACGCTGGTGACTTATAACACACCTGAGCTGGTAAAAAAAATGATCCCTTCTTTGCAATCAGCTGCAGGCGCAGATAAAGTGTCTGACATAGAATGGCAAACCGGCGCAGAAGATTTTTCTTATTATGGTACAAAGGCCCCGGCTTTCTTTTTTTATCTTGGTGGAATGCCCAAAGGAAATGATCCTAAAAAGGCACCGCCACATCATACCGCTGATTTTTTTATTGATGAAAGCGGAATGAAAACAGGTATCAGGGCTTTTTGTGATCTGGTGATTGATTATATGAATATGAAATAATTTTTTTGCCACAGATTACACAGATTATCACAGATGAATATACTTTTAGTCCAACAAAAAAGCGACTTGAGCAGATTTTCAATCTGTGTTAATCTATGTATTGTATAAATACACCGCATGAAAAAGTTAATTATCGGATTTTTATTTTTCTTTCCCCTGATTGCCGGGGCACAGAAGACTGATAAAAAATTACAAGCAAAACTTAAGGAAGCCATTACCGGATTTAATGGTGATATTGGTATTTATGTAAAGAACCTGCGAACGGGAAAAACTGTTTCTATCAATGCCGATACTATTTTCCCCACGGCCAGTATTGTGAAAGTGCCTATACTGGTTGGCATTATGGATAAGATACAAAAGGGTGAACTAAAATATGACTCCGCTATTGTTTATAAAGATTCTTTATTGTATGAAGGAGAAGATATTCTTGGGTCATTTAAAAACAATGAAAAGATATTGTTGAAAAAAGTCATGATGCTCATGCTTACCACCAGCGATAATACGGCAAGCCTTTGGTTGCAAAGCCTTGCCGGAAAGGGAACAAGAATAAATGAAATACTGGATAGCCTGGGATTTAAAAGTACAAGAGTTAATTCAAGAACACCTGGCCGTGAAAATAACAGAACACAATATGGATGGGGGCAAACCACCCCGGCGGAAATGGGGAAATTGTTTGAAATGATTTATCATAACAAGATTATTTCCGCTGAGGCCTGTGACAGGATGATGCGAACCCTGAGCAGAAATTTTTGGGATGCAGAAGCGTTGTCTCAAGTACCACCCTATATTGAAGTATTCAGCAAAAATGGTGCAGTCAATGCATCAAGAAGCGAAGTGCTGCTGGTGAATGCTCCCAACAATCCTTATATATTCTGCATTTTTACCAAAAACAATAAAGATATTAGCTGGGAACAGGAGAATGAAGCATGGACGATGACGAGAAAGATTTCGAAAATGTTGTGGGAGTATTTCGAATAGAAATAATAATCATTTAAACAACTGATACACCACCCAACTCATCACATACGCCAGCCCCGTCATATAGATTAACTGAATAATAGGCCACTTCCATGTTCTTGTTTCTCTTTTTACCACCGCCAGGGTGCTCATACACTGCATGGCAAACACATAAAATATCATCAGCGATAAACCACTCGCCAAATTAAATACCGGTGTTCCATCTGGCCGGGTCGCTGCTTTCATTTTTTCTTTTAACAATAAGCTTCCTTCATCGTTATCACCAACACTGTAGATGGTCGCCATGGTGCCAACAAAAACTTCTCTTGCGGCAAAAGAGGTAATTAAGGCAATGCCAATTTTCCAATCATACCCCAACGGTGCAATGGCTGGTTCAATCGTTTTTCCTAATATACCCGCATACGAATTTTCCAGCTTGGCAGTTTGAAAATCTTTGTTTAGCTGAACCATATTAGCTCCCGGTTGGGATTTTAATTGCTCATAGCGTTGAGAAATCTGCTGTATCTTGTTACCTGGCCCAAAAGAACACAAAGCCCAAAGTACCAGGCTGATGATCATAATTACTTTGCCCGCATCCATGACAAATATTCTGGCTTTGCTGATCATGGTTGGCAATACATTTCCCCACCTCGGTGAACGATAAGTTGGCAATTCAAGAATAAAAAAACTTTTTTCTTTTATTCTGATAAACCACTTGGCCACATAAGAAACGATTAATGCCATCACCAGCCCCAGTAAATACAACCCCATCATTACTAATCCCTGCACACCGAGAAAGCCTAATAAATAAGTTTTAGGAATCACCAACCCGATTAATATAGTATACACCGGAAGCCTTGCCGAGCAACTCATTAACGGAGTAATCAATATTGTCAGTAACCGTTCTTTTTTGTTCTCAATATTTCTTGCACTCATGATGGCGGGAACCGCACAGGCAAAACCACTTATCATCGGCATTACACTTTTTCCATTCAGCCCCACACTTCGCATTAGCCTGTCAGATAAAAAACTGATACGGGCCATATAGCCGGTGTCTTCCAGCAAGGTTATAAGCCCAAACAAAATCATTATTTGCGGAACAAAAACAAGAATTCCGCTAAGCCCAGCGATC
>JBKJLR010000107.1:0-4218 GCA_046596865.1 Chitinophagaceae bacterium | reverse complement strand
ACAATATTACCCGCCTCATCCTTTTTTACTTCTCCTGTCGACGGGTCGGTAATTGTACCACCTTCCGGTGAACCAATGCCAATAGTATTAATCATTACTCCCTGGTCGAATAATTTTTTTGCTGTTGCCACCCCATCTTCATCATGGTCTTCTCCGTCGGATATAAGCAACACTGTTTTGAATTTTTTACCGGCGGCAGTAAAAGCTTTGGCACTCATATTCAGTGCATCACTGATTACCGTTCCTTGTTGTGGTACTGCATCAGGTGTCGCCGTTGATACAAATAGTTGAGCCGCCCCGTGGTCTGTTGTTAATGGCATTTGCAGATAGGCTTTACCTGCAAAGAGTATTAAGGCAACCCTGTCATTGGGCATTTCCTTCATCAGTCTGGCAATAAACTGCTTTGCTCTTTCCAACCTGTTGGGGGCAAGATCTGTGGCCAGCATACTCTTACTAACATCAAGCGCAATGGCTAAATCAATGCCTTTCCTGTTGACAGCATCAGATCCACCGGGTTTCCGTGGATTCATCAAAGCGATAACACCCAATGCAAATGCAAGGGAAACAACAATAAATTTAGAAGTAAATAACCTTGAAGAATAGTTAACTGTCAGTGCCCTTACTAAGTTTTGATCGCCGATTCTTTTTGTAATTTTTTGCTTCCATTGCAGCAGGCCCAAAAAAAGTATAACCAAAAAGGCAAGACCGGCAAAAAGCCAGATAAACTCTTTATATTGAAATTGAAAACTCAATTGGGAAATTTGAAAATTACTCAATTTGAAAATGAACGATTACACTTCTTCAACAATTGAGCCATTGTCAAATTATGACAGTAGCTATTTAATTACATCTTACCATCAAAAAAACCCAGGTACTTCAGCATATCCTTTAGCATTTTTATTCTTACTGGCATCATATCAAAATTCCTATCAGGTGATTCAATATTCAGTACAAAAAAGTAAGGGTGATTATTTTCTTCTATCCAGCCCACTATCCAACCAAGTGCATGGCCTTTTTCCGTGTGCCCCCAGCCTGTTTTATACCCTAACCGGTAGTTGGTATTGTTTTCAAACAACATAGCTTTTTTCACCGTTTCCTGGTAGGTTTTGAAAAAAGGCAACTGATTAAAATACAATTTCTTCACAAGGCCCAGTTCCTCGTCCGGTTTTATTTTAAGAGAATTATCCAGCCAAAAGGTATCAATAGCCGTTTTTATTTTTTTTGACCCATATTGTAAACTGTCTAACCACAACTGCATCGTATCCCTGCCGACCCTTCGTGCCACTTCCTGGTAATAAGGAACCGCCGACACCCGGAATGCATGGTACATACTTAAATCCTGGTTCCAGTCATTCACATTTCGTTTTACTCCATCCCATTTTATCAGCATGCTGTCGCTGCTGATTTTGCCGGTTTGCAAACCGATCAGCGAGTTCACAATTTTAAAAGTAGATGCCGGTAAGTAGCTGCTGTCACGGTAACGACCGAGATTATGGATAGTAAATTTTCCCGTGCCGTTATCCATCAGGGCAAAGCAGCCTTCTACTTTATTGTCATCAAAATATTTTTTCAGGTTTTTGTCCTGCTTCACATTATTTTGAGAGCAGGATTGTAAAAAAGCTATAAACAACAGGCAGTAAAAGAAAACTTTCATCTTGTATCAAAAATTTGGGCAAAGGTAATCTACTGTTTGCTACGTAACTTAAAACCAATATAGTATCATTTTGTTCGCTGCAAAACAGCTTTCTGATAGCTGCCGATCCTGTAGCTGTCTACAGCAGGACTGTCTTCTGTGCCTTTACCTGTGGTGGCAATGGGTTTGGCGGCGATACTGTAAAATTCAATCATCAGTTTATCATTTTCTAACCAGTAATTATTGACGATTGTATTGCCCATTACAGTAAATGCCCCGCAAAATTTGTTAGCCACCCAAAACTGGTCCAGCACAATACCATTATTCTCATCAATTACCCAATGACCCCTGGCCGTATCCTTTGCAATCAATGTATAAGGACGGTTGTCCTCTGTAGCGGAGCCATACATTATCTGCCAGGTATAATTATGTCCACTGTCTGTCGGTTGGATCCGTAGTTCCATACTCACCTTCTGCGGAATATCGTTACCCGCTTTAAACCATTCAAGTTCGCCTTTCCAGTTGCCGATCCATTGTGTGGGAAAAGAATTGGTTTGACTGTTTGCCAACAAAGAAAATCCACCGAATAAAAGCAGGATAAAAATTTTCATGTGTATATTTTTTATTGTTTTTGGCCACATAGAATTCGCCGAAATAATCATCCCTGTTGGTAAGAAGAATTATTATGGCTCATTTCATAAGAACAATTTTGTTGAAATAAAAAATCCCGTCTCGTTTAAACGGGACAGGATAATTTTTTTCTTGTATAAAGATCATTACAAATAAAAGCCGCCCTTTTGTTTGTAATGTTTATTTCCCTGGCAATCTCTTTTAGTAGCAGCACAAGAGGAGAATGCAAAGGCAATAAAGGAAATCAAGGTTAAATAAAGCAAAAACTTTTTCATACTTTTTAAATAAAAGTTGGGTCAACAAATTAATTAAGGAAGTTCAGAGGTAGGGATTTGGTAGAATTAAACCATGTGAGGAGTTCAAGACAAAAATAATACCGGGAAATTGCATTTCATAATTTCCTACGTCTTTTTTCTTTTTCCCAATAGGAAAACTACGTAAGCAGCCTCTTTTATAGTAAAACCCGAATAGTAGTACTTTTACGTTGCAAACCATTTAAAATAAAATCTATGAAAATGAAATACACTTTATCTCTATTACTGGTGGCGGCAATTGTTATTTCGTCCTGTAATAACAATAAATCGAAAGACAGTGTCACTATAACCTCAGAGAACGGTAAAGAGCAAGTAACGATTGATCCAACACAAATGCAGGATGCGGCAGTGGATATGCAAAAGCAAAAAGAAGAGCTGGGCAAGTTAACACCGCTGAGCGCCGATGAATTAAAAGCCCTGGTGCCGGAACAATTAATGGGAGTCAATCATTCTGATATGGATGTATCTTCTGCCATGGGGGCTTCAGTGGTTACAGCCAAATATAAGATAACCGACAGTACAGATGTAAAGCTAAGTGTTGTTGACTGTGCGGGACCAGGTGGTGCTGGCATTTACAGTATGCAATACCTTGGAATGTATAATTTTCAGGAGGATAACGAAAAAGAATACACAAAAACTATTGATTTTAATGGGGGCAAAGCATTTGAAAATTGCAAGAAGACCCGTAATGACTGTACGCTAACTTATTTCAGCGGTGGTCGTTTTCTTATTAGTTTGGAAGGAGATAATGTGGGGATCGATGCGCTTAAGGATGCAGCGAAGGGATTAAATATTAAATAAAAATTTTAACAGGGGCCTACCATACCATCCAGTCGACGGCAATCGTTTCATTCCGGGAAGTAGGTTTTTGTAATCCATTCGTCAATTCCACTACCCGTTTGCCTACAATCGTTTTCAGTTCACTGATCTTCATGCTGGCATTTGTTTTCATCGCCTCAAGGATACTGTAGGTAAATACACCGTTCTTCAAATCATTCCTTTCTAATGCAAACTGTGTTCCTGCGGCGGCAGAGATGATGGTGGCTCCGGTACTTTTGCCAACATTCACAAACAGGCTCTGCATCAGCTCAAAACTGTTTTTTAATCCGAGATGTCCTTCCTGCTTATAGCCTACCGGTTTCAATCCTTTTATCAATGAATCAGAAGAAGCATTCAATGTAACAAGATCTTCTTTATCTACTTCACCGCTATGACAGGCATCTATCAGCATCATTTTTTTTCTTGCAGTAATACTGTCTAACAAGTTTTCAAGTTCATCATACGGCAAACCGTTTTCCTCGGGTTTTTCAAAATTGACTGAATAAGTGGAGAGGTAGTAATCGTAATCCTTACTCAACATTCCATGGCCAGAGTAAGCAATTATCACCTTGTCATTTTCAGTAGTTTGCTGCAATTGTTTTTTCAGGGCTTTTACATTGCTTAACGTAACATTTTCATTGAAAAGGGTATCAATAGTAATATCGTTGCCGTATTTTTCTTTTAATTTTTTGGACAGGTCTCTTATATCCTTGGCACTGTATTGCAGGTTGTACTGGCTATCGCTGAGCTTATCGATGCCGACGCCTATGAATCGGGTATTTTCTTTTTGCTTTTCTGCCGGGGTATAGTTTACATATAAAG
>JBKJLR010000282.1:0-7276 GCA_046596865.1 Chitinophagaceae bacterium | reverse complement strand
TTTATAGGTATCTCTTTCTACAGAAAGATTAGCGATATCTGTATTCAGTTGTTTTAGTTTGGCATCATCATTCTCTCTCTTGATTGCTTCCCGTTCAATTTCCAGTTGCCGTATCTGTCTTTCCAGGGTATCCAATTCTTCCGGCATAGAATTCATTTCCAAACGAAGCTTGGCGGCACTTTCATCAATCAGGTCAATGGCCTTATCCGGTAAAAAACGATCGGTGATATAACGATTAGATAATTCAACCGCAGCGATGATAGCTTCATCTTTTATTCTTACATGGTGGTAGGTTTCATACCTGTCCTTTAATCCCCGTAGTATAGAAATAGCATCTTCTACAGAAGGCTCATCGATCATCACTTTCTGAAAACGTCTTTCCAGTGCTTTATCTTTTTCGAAAAATTTCTGGTATTCATTTAAAGTAGTCGCACCTACAGCCCTGAGGTCACCTTTGGCCAATGCAGGTTTTAAAATATTAGCAGCATCCATAGCACCTTCTCCTCCGCCGGCACCAACCAGTGTATGTATTTCATCAATAAATAAAATGATCTCCCCATCACTACCGGTTACTTCTTTCACAACCCCCTTTAAGCGTTCTTCAAACTCACCTTTATACTTGGCACCAGCAATGAGTAAGCCCATATCCAGTGCATAAACAATTTTGGATTTTAGATTTTCAGGTACATCACCATTTACAATACGATGTGCTATGCCTTCAGCAATAGCTGTTTTACCTACGCCAGGTTCACCCACTAATATGGGATTATTCTTTGTTCTTCTTGAAAGTATATGAAGTGTTCTTCGTATTTCTTCATCACGGCCGATCACCGGGTCCAGTTTTCCCTGCCTGGCCAGTTCATTCAGGTTCTTGGCATATTTATTCAGGGCATTAAATTCTTGCGATTGTGTTTGTGAAGTAACGGTTTCCCCTTTTCTTAAATCTTTTATGGCAGTTACTAAACCCTTTTCAGTCAATCCGGTATTCTTCAGCAATTTGGCTGCGGCATCATTTCCCTGGACAATAGCAAGTAACAAATGCTCAGGTGTTACAAATTCATCATTGAATTGTTTTAAAACTGCCCCTGCCCGTAACACCACACTGTTTGCATCACGACCAACAGATTGGGCGGGTTCACCGGAAGTTATTTTGGGAAGTTTATTAATTAATTCATCAAGTTTACTAACCACCAAATTGACCGTAACATTATTCTTTTTTAATAAATAATCAACTGGCGAATCCTCCTGTTCAAGTAAAGCTTTTAGAATATGCTCCGTCTCAATGTTTGGATTTTTTGTGTTAAAGGCTATCTGCTGTGCCTGCTGAAAGGCTTCGGCGGCTTTTATGGTGAAGTTTCCTAAATTCATAGTCTATTTTTTTACCACAGAGAACACAAAGTCTCACAAAGAAGATAGAAAATCTTTGTATAATTAGTGAGTGATCTTAGTGAACTCTGTGGTTCATTATTAATTAAGTTTAAACTCTCTACTCAAATACTTATCCAAGTCCGCAAATCCCGAAACAATGGCATATAAAGTTAGTTCTATCTGCATGAAAGTCATACCAATAGTAAGTTTCCTGCTATAGTTGCAGCCATTTTCTGCACCCACACCAGGATTCAAAGAAGATAGTTGACTAAAAGATACCTTTCAATTGTAATAAATAATAGTTAGCCCGTTTGTACTAACTTGTATGTCACTTTAAAATAAGTAAGATGCGAAAAATCATTTTCTGCTTATTTGTCTTACTGCTAACTGATACTCAGTGGCTGGAAGCACAGGTTATTAAAATTGGCGTTCAAAAAGGACAAAAGTATCTATTGGAAAGCTCTACCAATATGTCCGACTCAAATGATATAGGCGGACAGGTTATGCAAATGACTTCTGAGTATAAAACCACGTCTGTTTATGAAGTTACAGACATCGAAAAAAAGGGAATTACTTTTAAAACAACTATTACCAGAATAATATCAAATTCAAGTATCATGGGAGAGGAAAAAACGTATGATAGTGATATTGACAAGGAAGGTTCTACAGCCAAATTATTTTCCAAAAATATTGACAACTCAAAAAAAATCACCATTGACAACAATGGCAGGATCATCAAACAAGATGAACAAGAAAAAAGCGAGAATCCTATGGGTGATTGGAATTGGGCCAGGGCCCAATCAACCTCGGAACTTATAATACCCCTTTTTATTGGTAAAGAATTTAAACCGGGGTCCAGTTTTCCCTACCTTGATTCAGTTACAATAGAAAAAAATTCCACCAGCTTTTCCATAAACAAGGAAAAAATGGATAGCCGTGATTCCGGAACTTATACAATAACGGGTATTGAAAACGGGATAGCCAGTATTTCCTATACCGGTACAAGGGTATTCGAAATGTTAATGAATATGATGGGTAAGCCAATGAACAGCGTCAGCATGAGTATTGTAAAATCAGAGCTGCTGCTGGACATCAATACCGGAATGGTGATAAGTAAAACAACGGCTGAAGAAGCAACCATATATACTGGCAATAAGGAAAAGTTTACCACATCAACAAGCAGGAACACCAGTACGGTAAAAGTTACGTTGATACATTAGTATTCCCAGTGAGTAAATTAATTTTTGTACGAACATCGCAAACAACCATTGACTACCAAGGCTATTGCTTTGTTTAGTTGCATTATATTCATCACTAATATAAGCGTTATTCTTGCACCGGCTATTCATTGCATGTGATGCACACCGGGAGTTAAAAATATAATCGACAAACAGCTCCCCTCCTATGTAAATAGATATCTCAAATCTTACGGTTCAAAATCCTTTTGTTGACTCATTCTTCACTAACACTACCCTGTTTTTGTCTGCTTTGAACGTGGCTTCATTAAATTTAACCAGTTCGGCATACTCTTTTGCCGGAAAGCGGCCTGCATACCGCTCAATACTGCGGTAGTATACTAACTTATTACCCACAAGCTTTACCGAACATGTGTATTTTCCAAACGGGGTACTTAGTAAAACATTTGATGGCATTGATTCGGCGATATAGCCCTCAGGCAAAAGGATTTCAACAGAATCCACATCCTTATAATCAATAGGAAAAACTATATCATATTTTCTTTCTTCATCTGCAGAAAGTTTTCGTTTATTACGTGTCATTACATTTGGAACTATAAAAAGTCGTTTGCCGGTGATGTTAGCATAATTACTGACGGTAATGTCCAGTACCTCATCAATGGCAGGTAATACAGTCTTTTTTTCGGTATAGTTAAAGCTTTTGATCTCGTACGTAGCAAAATCAAGTTGCTCATGCAAATACTCTTTTACCTTATCTTTTGACAGGTGATTGATCAATCCATGAATATCGTCTTGCTGCAAGCCACTATACCGGGTAGTTGCACTAATATTAAGTGTTCCATCGTTTTCAAGTACCGCATTTATCTTTCTTTGCTGCTGGTTTTCGGCCAATCCATAAGCAGGAGTACGAACGAGGTGCCCTCCGCTTTCATCTACCAGTAATGCATACCGGTCGCAGGTAAATTCGCTGAGATAGCCAGCAGACAATGTCTGACTGGTACACTCCAGCCACATGGTATCTTTAGCCATGGGTACACATAAAATTACATGGTTGAATTGCTGCGAAGGGAAATCATTGGTAATGTAACCAGCATTGGCTCCAGCTCTTATCAATGTATAAGAGGAAGGAATGCCTGCTTCTTTCAAAATACTGAACATATAATTTGTCAGTGCTTTACAATCACCATAAGCTTTGGTAGCTACAAATTTTGCATCAAATGGCTGCCAGCCACCAATTCCCAACTGAATGCTGATATAACGGGTGTTTTTCTGCAGGTATTCATAGAGTATCGCAATTTTCTTTTTTACATCGCTGATGTCATTAACCAACTGATGTACCTGTTGTTTTATATTATCAGGCAAAACATCTTTGCCTTGTTTAAGTGCATACACAAATTTTCCAAAATCCGACCAGCTCGTCATATTCCCTTTGATATCATCTACACTAAAATCAGTAGGACCGAAAATCACCACCGTTGTAAGTTCATGCCAAAGTGGAAGATAAATTTCCTTGATTATTGCAGGCATATCTTTTACCGACCACCATCTAGCAATTTTGTTGTTTTTCTCTATTGTCTTTACCGGAGGAATATTATAATTAAATGCTTTGTACCGAAATTCGTAACCCGGCGAAGAAACAACACAGATTGAACTTTTCTCTACAGACAACTTCTCCTTCCCCATCGGCACCCACATAGGAAAAAACAAGGTGCTACTATACTCAACTTCTGAAGTATATTCAATCGTGTAAGGATAAACCCGGTTGTAAAAATTGTGTCGTTTGACCCTGTTGTCATCTATCAGGCTGCTCTCTGATACACCACTGATATCTTCGGCATCTTTTGTTTTAATTTTCTTTAGCTGCTTACCGTCAGCATCATACAATGCGCCTTCGATGAATTCAATTTTTTGAAATTTGTCATAATATTCTGAAAACTCTGCCCAATAATCACCGTTCTCATTTAAAATAGTAATAACATAATGATTTCTAAAAACGGCTTTGCCCGGGTTGATGATTTCAAATCTCAATTCTTCCAACCTTACAACAGCATTGGCATTTTTTAGCAACCCGGGAGCAATTTTTGATACGGCATATTCGTCATCACCGGCTTTTACAAGCAAAGGAAAAAGGGAAGAAAAAATAATAACAATGATCAGCCGCTTACTCATGGGTTAGCTTTCTTTTTAAATACAATCTGTTCGCTTTGTTTTTTTACAATTAACGCAAAAAATTCTCTTAATACTTCATACTCTTCGGGCAGGAAAAATGCTTTTTTTATAAGCAGCCGGGAACGAAAAGAGATATTACTTCCTGATAAAGACAACCGGTATTCGAAAACGGCATCTTCTTCTTCATTGAATTTAACTATCGCTCCCTTCGGCAACTCATCCACCACATATCCATTTGGCACTTCCATCTGCAGGATAAATGTTTCATCCGTCGTATAAGGCATTTCTACAGGGTAAAGCCGTTGTGCAGATTTAAAAGGATTTTCTTCGAGTCCTGTACCCAGCAGGGGATTAAAGTATATGATATCTTCCTTATCGGTTTTAATATCTATGTAGTAAGAAATACCCAGTGGTTCATCATATTTTCCCAACGAGTCGATCCGGCTATTACTAACAGTTATATCATCCCCGAGATTTTTTTTAATATCATTAAAGAGTTGCTCCTGTCCTTTTTCTTTCACCAGGTTCCGGAGACGAAAGGATTCCAAATAACCGGGTGTTTGCTGAACGCTGCCAATTAAATTACCTTTTTCATCATTCCCGATAAAAACTGTTGTATTTTCTATTTCTTGTAAAGACTCTGCATTTAGTTCTATAGGGGTTGCTTCTGCATTAATTACCCGGGCATGACCGTTATAACAATTATACCCGAGCCTCCCGAAGCCCATACCCGGTTCACTGGCATCCAGGTAATATTCCTTACCATCTGCCTGCATCCGGCAGATAACATAATTAAAGCGATCCATAAGAGGATATAAAGAATGAGTGTACCCATGCGACCGTGTTCCCAGCATTACCGGGTCGGCAGGTATATTAGCCTTGCGCAGCAGGGCAGTTAGCAGCAGATTTATTTCGGCTACATTCCCGTTCTTGTTTTTTAATATATTTTTTAATGGCTGTTCAAGGTACTTTCGATTGTGATTAGTACAGGTAAAATTATCCCGGACCCAGGCATAAATATTTTTAGCTTTATCTAAACCAGTGGTAGCATTCCGGATGGCCAGCGACATCACATCATTCAACCATCCATTATCTTTTTTAAGCTGTTCTCCAAAATTTTCATCTTCCAGTAAATCTTTGGCAGCAATATTCCAGGTGGACATTACCTGGCGAAAGGTAAAAGGTTCACCGATCGAAGCCAATTGAAACTCTATCCTTGAAATGTGATTTTGCAAAGTGGACGTATAACTTTCTTCCCTTAAAGACGGGACATCCTTCATCACCCAACGGAAAT
The DNA here is from genome assembly GCA_046596865.1 of Chitinophagaceae bacterium. Lineage (GTDB taxonomy): Bacteria > Bacteroidota > Bacteroidia > Chitinophagales > Chitinophagaceae > JJ008. The sequence continues at coordinate 1,249 of JBKJLR010000282.1, read as the reverse complement.
CTGTAACATTGGCCGTAAAAAGAGATCTGTCTGTAGGACCTGTGCCCCTGTTATCTGTCATATTAAAACTACTGCTGCTGCTTTTCTGATCCTTTATATGGTATGGATGATAACCCTGAGAAAGAGTAACGTAATTGTAAAAACTGGGCATGGCAACATTATACTCACTCCACAAACAGGGATATTCCCCCTGAAATTCCCACGGTTGGAGGTTAAATACAAAATCGGATTTTATTCTGTATTCATATTCAATAATAGAACCTTCCTTAATATTGGGAAAAGTGAACTTCCTGACGAGCAGATTCTTATTGATCTTGTCTTTAAATAAAGCTGTTTTTACTTCCAGTTTTGTTTCTACTACTTTGCCATTCTCCAGGTTGTAGGTAATTGCCTTCAGGTTTTCCAACTCTTCTTCCGCGGCACCATTTGTGTAAAGAGGTATCTCCACATCACCTATTTTATATCCATTTTTATTCAGGATATGTGCCCGGCGATAATTTTTAAACAACAAAGAAAAATTTCCTTTTGTATTTCCAACAATCTCTGTAGAACCCATATCGGCAATAATTACGGCTGTGGCACTACTATCCAACGGATAAATCTTTGTCTTAAAATCATCAGGGGTCACCGTGCCGAATTTTATCTTAAGTTTATCCTGCCCAAGGGCTATAGAAATACAAATAAAATAAAATATCAGAGTAAAGAGCAGTTTTTGTTTCATTTGGTTAGATAGTATGGTAAAATACTATATTCAAGTTTACATAAAATAACTCATACTTGCTGCATCAAATTCGATAAAACACCACTTAATTTAAAAAAATAGGTAGCCTTGAATTTATCGCTGGAAAAAAATACTGCTTTCATTAAAAAAACAGCTACCCGGCTGGGTTTTGATTACTGTGGCATCGCCAGGGCACAAAAACTTGACGATGATGCAGCACGACTGGAGCAATGGCTGCATAAAGGAATGCATGGCACTATGGATTATATGGAAAAATATTTTGATATGCGGGTTGATCCATCTAAACTGGTGCCGGGTGCCAAATCAGTCATCACCTTATTAAAGAATTATTATTCCCCACAAGAACAGGATATAAATGCCCCAAAAATTTCCAAATATGCTTTTGGAAAAGATTATCATGAGGTCATCAAAAAGCAGTTAAATGAATTGATTGAATTACTAAAAGAAAGTGTCGGGGAAATACATGGTCGTGGTTTTGTTGACAGTGCGCCGGTGCTGGAAAGAACA
>JBKJLR010000102.1:0-2814 GCA_046596865.1 Chitinophagaceae bacterium | reverse complement strand
TTTCTATTGGTGATGAACCACTGACATCAATGATCTTTGTAGATTGCGTCAGCACCACATTGGCTCCCAGTACGGCTTCTTTTTCTACAACCACACCTTCCACCACGATACAACGGCTGCCAATAAAACATCCATCTTCAATAATGACCGGTGAGGCCTGCAAAGGTTCCAGTACACCACCAATGCCAACACCACCGCTGAGGTGAACTCCTTTTCCAATTTGCGCACAACTACCAACGGTAGCCCAGGTATCTACCATCGTTCCTTCATCTACATATGCTCCGATGTTTACATACGAAGGCATCAGCACCACATTTTTTGCCAGGTAAGCACCATACCTTGCCACTGCATGCGGCACGGCCCGCACACCGAGTTCCTTGTAATTTTTCTTTAGCAACATTTTATCGTAAAATTCAAACGGCGCCATCTCCCATGTCTGCATGGGCTGAATACCGAAATACAACAGGATGGCCTGCTTCACCCACTCATTCACCGTCCAGACATCCTTAGGAATCGAAGGATCTGGAGGAGAAGCTACCCGTAATCTTCCTTTGTCTATTTCTTCAATCACCGCTTTTACCGCATCGCTGTATTTATTTTCTTTTAATAACTCACGGTTGTCCCATGCTGCTAAAATCAAATCTTTCATTGGTAGAGTTTGCTGCGAAAATAAGCTAATGTGCAGATTTGAAGATGTGCAGATATGCGGGAATTAATCTGCAAATTTGCATATTTACTAATTAACATATCAATGAACATCGGCTTTGATGCAAAAAGGGCTTACCATAATGGCACAGGGCTGGGTCATTACAGCCGCACCCTCCTGAATTCATTGTCGCAATACTATCCCGAACATCAGTATTTTTTATTTAACCCAACTACTTCCAATTCCTTTGAAATAAATGGGACGAATATTCATGAAGTGATCCCCGCTGATCTTTTTAGTAAATTATTCCCTTCTGCCTGGCGGAGCAGCTGGGTAAAAAAAGATTTAAAGCAGTTAAGAATTGATCTTTATCATGGATTGAGTCATGAGATCCCCATCGGGATTCAAAAAACAGGTATGAAGTCAGTGGTTACTATTCATGACCTGATACATGAACGATACCCGGAGCAGTACAATGCTATTGATGTAAAGATCTACAGTAAAAAATTCCGCTATGCCTGCGAACAGGCAGATAAAATAATTGCCATCAGCGAACAGACAAAGAGAGATATCATTGAGTTTTATAAAACACCGGAGCAAAAAATTACGGTTTGTTACCAGAGTTGCCATCCTGGTTTTGGTAAAGTAATAAGTGACGAAGAGAAACAGAAAGTGAAAGAACAGTATGGATTGCCGGAGCAATATTTTTTATACGTCGGTTCAATCATTGAAAGAAAAAACCTGCTGAATATCTGCAAAGCAATATTCCTGCTCCGTAGCGAAATGACTATTCCGCTTGTGGTTATCGGTGAGGGAGGAAAATATAAACAAGTAGTAAAAGATTATATAAAGCAAAACGGGTTGGAAAATAATATTATATTTCTTTCAGAAAACCCGGTGGCAAAATCTTCTCCCTCGTTTACATCAGCAAAGGATTTTCCGGCGATCTATCAATCCGCCATTGCTATGATATATCCTTCTTTCTATGAAGGCTTTGGCATACCTGTGATAGAAGCTTTGTGGAGCAGACTACCGGTAATAACATCTGATGCGTCTTGTTTGCCAGAGGCGGGCGGAGATGGTGCTTATTATGTAAGCCCTTTCAGTGCACAGGAGATAGCAGCAGCGATGAAGAAAATCTATTCAGACAAAGAGTTTGCTGCCAAAATGATTGAAGAAGGCTGGCGGCATGCACAAAATTTTACACAACAAAAATGTGCTGCAGCGGTGATGGATGTTTATCAATCAGTATGGTAAATTTTGAAAACGATATAGAGCAATGTTTGAAGGTGCTGAAAGAAGGCGGCCTCATTCTTTATCCAACAGATACGATTTGGGGCATTGGCTGTGATGCTACTAATGCAGCTGCGGTAGAAAAAATTTACCAGCTTAAAAAAAGGCCCGATGAAAAGGCAATGATCGTTTTAGTAGCCAATGAAAGAGAAATATTGCAGTATGTTGCTTCACCTGATTTGCAGGTATTTGATTATTTGCAGGAAATAAAAAAGCCCACCACCGTAATTTATGAAGGAGCTATCGGTCTCGCCGGTAATTTAGTTGCTCCCGATGGCAGCATTGCCATCCGTATTTGCCTGGAAGAGTTTTGCAGGCATCTTATCAAAAGATTCAGGAAACCGATTGTTTCTACATCTTCTAATGTTTCGGGTCAGCCTGCCGCTAAATTATTTACTGATATTGCTGACGAAATAAAAAAAGGAGTTGATTATACCGTTCAATACCGACAGGATGATAACCGCATTGCTGCTCCATCTTCTGTTATAAAATGGAGTAAAGGAGAGGCCATCATCATCCGAAACTGATTGCTGTTGTATTAACCGGCGTCTTCATACGTTTCACAGCAACGTCAAACCCTAAACCTTCTCTCTTTATCTTTGCCCCGTTATGGAAATTAATTGTACAGAAAAAGAATTATTCTTATTAAAGAAGGTCGCCAATGCAGCGGAAGGGTTGGGAATGGAGACATACCTGATCGGGGGTTTTGTCAGGGATAAAATTCTTGGGCGGGAAACTAACGATGCGGATATCGTTTGTGTAGGTGATGGTATTGAGCTGGCAAAAGCAGTGGCCAAACAATTCAAGCCGCTGCCACAGGTTGATTATTTCAAAAATTTTGGAACGGCACATATCAGGATCACTCCTGACTTTGA
>JBKJLR010000382.1:0-4348 GCA_046596865.1 Chitinophagaceae bacterium | reverse complement strand
GTTTATCCGAAATCTGCTCCGTTTCCGGCGATACAAGGTTTGACCGGGTAATTGAAATTGCTTCAACAGTTGAAGGTATTCCCGGAATTGAAAAATTTATCGGAAACACAAAAGCCATTATTGCTGGCAGCACCTGGCCGGAAGATGAAGAAGTTTTGCAAAAAGCTTTTACCACAGTAAATCATTCAAGTCTCAAAATGATCATAGCGCCTCATGAGTTAAATGAAAAGCGTCTTAACGATATTGAATTATTATTTCCCAATTCAGTCCGCTTCTCTCAACTCCTGACCCGAAATCCAAAATCCGAAACCTGCCTTATCATCGACAATATCGGCATGCTTTCCCGTTTGTATAATTATGCTTATATCGCTTATACCGGTGGTGGATTAAGAACAATGGGAGTACATAATGTACTGGAAGCAGCAGTGTATAATAAACCCGTTCTTTTTGGCCCTTTTTATCACAAATACAGCGAGGCAATTGATCTTGTAAAATCAGGCGGCGGATTGCCTTTTCATGATGAAAAAAGAAATGGGGTAATGCTGAGAGAATTAATTGAAGTGTTACTAAGTAACGCCGGAGAATACAAATACAGGAGTAATGCAGCGGGGGAATTTGTTCAATTGAACAAAGGAGCTACACAAAAAATAATTCAATACATTCAGGAAAAACGCCTTTTAACCAGCTGATCAAAATGCTGAACAGAAACCCAATCTATATTCCAGCCCAATTTTAATTTCAACTCACGGCTTATCCAGTATTCAGCTTCTGCATAAATATTAAAACTGTTGATAGTTTTAATACTGCGTTCATACATATTCTCATCACCACGGAAGAGTTCATTAATAAAAAGGAAGCGGTCATTAATACCAACTGCCTTACGAAGATCTTTTACAGGAGTTTCTTTTAATATTTCTCTCAACTCTGTATTTCCTTGTTTTAGTTTATCGTTCAGCGATTCGCCCAAGGCTGTTGCGTCATTTACTTCTTTCTCTTTAAGCTGATGCGATAAAGTTGGAATTTCTGTCATCGGGTCAAACACCATGTCTAACTGACCATTTTTTTGTACAACCGCAAGAGAACCATTGTCCACCAGCACCGTTTCCTTTACTTCCTGTATGGTTTCCATTATTTCCTGTACTGGCCTGGGAGCATATTTATCATAGGATGTAACTGCAGCACCAATTATATTGGCGACGGGAAGCATCACCGCTACCTTAGCAGTACCAAGGCTTTGCTGACCGTTGGTTCTTAGTTTTGACAATTCAAACTGCAGCAACTGGACAGTGCCCAGTAAAAGATTGGGGTCAGCCTTTTGATCAAACTGTTCTTTTAATTTGCTGATGAGTGCTTCGATTCGTTCCATTATGTATTTTTGACCGCTGAAGAATAATTGACTGAATTTGCCGAAGCAATGATCAGTCAACGTAACAATTATTCTAAAATTACAAACAGTTTGCCAATAAAGTCAGCGTATTCCTTAATACCTAAATCTTAACAATGTTTATTGAACCCAATACAAGTGGTCAACGCCGGGGAAGTATAGAAGTGATTTGCGGCTCCATGTTTAGCGGAAAGACAGAAGAACTCATCCGACGCCTGAAGAGAGTGAAGATTGCCAATCTAAAAGTGGAAATATTTAAACCTGCAATAGATGTACGATATGATGCGGTGAAGATTGTATCGCATGATGCTACCGCTATTCAATCTACTCCCATTGATAACTCTCAGAAAATACTCCTGATGGCGGGAGATGTGGATGTGATTGGCATAGATGAAGCACAGTTTTTTGATGAAGAGATCGCTAATGTTTGTGATGAACTGGCTTTCCGGGGTATGCGGGTTATTGTGGCAGGGCTGGACATGGACTACCTGGGCAAGCCTTTCGGGCAAATGCCTTATATAATGGCAAAAGCGGACTATGTAACCAAACTCCATGCTATATGTATGCAATGCGGCAACATGGCTAATTATTCTTACCGAAAAATTCCAAATGATGACCAGGTCATGCTGGGTGCCACAGATGTGTATGAGCCAAGATGCAGGAATTGTTACGATTCAAAATAATAAAAGCCCCTGACCAAGGGCTTTTATCTTTATATCTGAAAAAAATATTAATTAGCTTTACCCTTAATCTTTCCTTTACCTGTTACTTCTACTACCTGTCCTTCCGTCTTCACTTCAAGGTCCTGGTCAAATTCTCCATTGATCATCAGGCCTGTTTTGCTATCAACGATAATATTGCCCGTTTGTGTGCCGCTTATTTCCTGAGCATCTCCATTGGAACCAATTTTTGTTTTTGCAGTTAATGTCACATGATCCCCTTCAATATCTTTTACTGTATAAGTGGTGGTATATTTTGCAGACATTTTACCGCCTGTTGAATAATTTTTATCCCAGCTATCACCTACTTTTATTTCTTTATTAGGAAAAATAGTAAACACTTGTGCAAACTGATCTTTGATAGTCTGGTCACTAAACTGGTCTTTCATAGAGGCCTTCGCCTGTGCTTTTGCACTTTCATCTACTCCTAAAGAGTCAACCATATCGCTAATAATTTTTTCGAAACCTATTACCTCTAACACTTTTCCTTCTTCGTCCACTTTTATAATAAATTTCTTTCCTACCATTCCAGACACAACTTTGTTCATCATGCCAAGAGGATTTTTGCTAATATCTGTTTCCCCATTGCTTTGTACAGGTTTATCACTGTCAATATCCAGTGTCATGCCAGCCACCTTCATATTCATCCGCAGGCTTTTGTACATTGTTGAAATAGATCTTATTTTTTCATCAATACTGGTCACATTCATAGAATACAAACCAGTTATGCTAATGTTGGATTCCTGACCAGCTACCTTGGTATCAAGGTCCCACACCATTTCATAGTCATAACCTTTGCCCTGCTCCAGGTTAAATTTCAGCACTTTTGATGTGGATGCCGATGAAGAAGTTTTACAAGATTGAATGCCACCAGACAATACTATCATCAATACAGCAGCCAAAAGGAAGGATATCTTTTTCATTATTTTTTTTGGTGGCAAATTAGACAATAAACAGGATACTCAAACTGCTGTTAAGTAGTATTTTCGCACCTCAACAGGATTTATCAATTCAGTGCGACAAATTTTAACCTTATTTAAGAAAGATCTGCTACTTGAAATAAGACAGCAGTATAGCTTCTATGGCATCTTATTATATATCGGGGCAACCATTTTTGTTTTATTCAATGCAGTAGATGAACCAGAAAGCAGAGTGTGGAATGGCCTGTTCTGGGTTATCCAATTATTTATCTGCATCAATGCTGTAGCCAAAAGTTTTTTACAGGAAAGCAAGGGAAGGATGCTTTATTTCTATTCTATTGCCAGCCCGGCAGATTTCGTATTGGCCAAACTATTATTTAATTCCCTGCTGATGCTGGTAATGAGTTTGCTGAGTCTTTTTTTATTTACTCTCTTTCTTGGCAACCCTATACAAAAAGCCGGGCCATTCATTGGTTTAGTATTATTGGGCGGCTGGAGCCTGAGTCTTGTGTTTACGTTTTTAGCAGCCATCGCCGCCAAAGCCCAACAAAATGCAGCTATTATGGCAGTGCTTGGCTTTCCTATCATCATTCCTCAATTACTTTTACTGATGAAGCTGTCGGGTGCAGCTTTTGCACCACTCCTTACTGTTTCGTTAAACACGGTTCTTTTACTGGTGGCATTGGATGTAATGGTCATTCTTCTTGCCGTTATTCTTTTCCCTTTTCTCTGGAAAGATTAAGACATGCTGAACAGACATCTTTTTATCAATCAAAAATGAACGGGATTATTTCTTAATTCTTTATTTCATATTCTTCTGTTCCCTGTCGGGGTGTTTTCCTTTTTATATATGATGGCCAGCCGGGATATTCTCATTTCCCCTTATTTTTGCCCTCACATTCAACTGGCCGATAGCCTCTCTTGTTGGCCTTCCGATGACTGAAGCAAAAAACTATATGTACAAGTCCTGGTGGAAGATTGCAAGTGTTGTCTTGCTTATCTACACATTCACCGCCGGGTTACTTTTAGAAGTTCCCCGCCTGCCAGCCTTGCAGGAAACTATCCGAAACCTGTACTTCCACGTCTGTATGTGGTTTGCGATGATGATACTTTTCACGGTTTCCGTTGTCAATGCCATTAAGTATCTCCGCACTTTCAATATCAAGTATGACATTTATGCCCGGCAGTTTGCCGTAGTAGCCATTGTATTTGGCCTGCTGGGGTATATAACGGGAGCCATCTGGGCTTCTTATACCTGGGCCGACCCAAATAAACCTGCTATCAACTCTTTCAGCACTATTGCCCGTGATCCAAAACTTATTGGT
>JBKJLR010000265.1:0-5358 GCA_046596865.1 Chitinophagaceae bacterium | reverse complement strand
AAAAAGATAATCGTAGACAAATTGGGCGTTGACGAAGCAGAAGTAACTAACGAAGCTTCTTTTACTAACGACCTCGGTGCCGATTCATTGGATACGGTAGAATTGATAATGGAATTTGAAAAAGAATTCAACATCTCCATTCCCGATGAGCAGGCTGAGACCATCACTACAGTGGGTCAGGCTGCTGCTTACCTGGAAGAGCATGCCAAATAATTAGATTGTCTGCCTGATCAGGATATATAAATAAAATTATTGGGCAGGCCTGCTGGCTGGCAGAAATCATAAACTCCGCCTTCTGAATCCGGTAGCAATCGGATCGAATGCGGGGTTTTTACTTCGTGTATCGAAGCCCCGGCTCTTCTACAAGTTCAGTGCTGGTTGTATCTTTGGTAAAATAATTTTATCTTAAGCGAATGGAATTAAAACGGGTCGTTGTAACAGGTATGGGTGCCCTTACTCCGGTGGGCAATACTATTTCTGAATACTGGGATGGATTAATTAATGGTATGCCCGGGGCTGACATGATCACTTTGTTTGATGCTTCCAAGTTTCGTACAAAATTTGCCTGTGAAATAAAAGGGTTTGAGCCTACAGCATTTCTTGAGAAAAAAGAAGCCAGGAAAATTGATCGATTTACTTAATTAGCGTTGGTAGTAAGCGACCAGGCAATGACGGACGCAGGATTGAACAAGGACAATATTAATCCAGACAGGATAGGTGTTGTGTTTGGTAGTGGTATCGGAGGGTTGATCACTTTCCAGCATGAAGTGATTGAGTTTGCAAAAGGAGATGGAACACCCCGTTTCAATCCATTCTTTATTCCTAAAATGATATTGGATATAGCCGCAGGGCAAATTAGTATGCGACACAACTTAAGGGGTCCCAATTTTGCTGTGGTGAGTGCCTGTGCCAGCAGTACCAATGCCATCATGGATGCATTCAACCTGATTCGGTTGGGTAAATCAGATATTATAATATCCGGTGGAAGTGAAGCAGTAATTAGCGAGGCCGGGGTTGGCGGTTTTAATGCTATGAAGGCAATGAGTGAAAGAAATGATGATCCTAAAACTGCCAGCCGGCCTTATGATAAAGACAGAGATGGTTTTGTGATGGGCGAAGCAGCTGGTATAGTTGTTTTGGAAGAATTAGAACATGCTAAAGCAAGGGGAGCAAAAATTTATTGTGAAATAGCCGGCTGTGGCGCCACGGCCGATGCTCATCATATTACAGCCCCGCATCCCGAAGGATTAGGTGCCAGAAATGTAATGCTGGCTGCACTGGATGATGCCGGAATGAAACCTGATGAAATTGATTACATTAATACACATGGCACATCTACACCTATTGGAGATGGAGCGGAAATAAAAGCCATCACGGCGGTTTTTGGTGAACATGCTTATAAATTAAACATCAGTGCTACTAAATCTATGACGGGTCACTGTCTCGGAGCTGCGGGTGTAATAGAAGCTATCGCCAGTATCAAAGCAGTAATGCATGATATAGTGCCGCCAACAATCAATCATTTTACAGACGATCCCGAATTAGATGGTAAACTTAATTTAACTTTTAATAAAGCACAGCAACGTACTGTTCGTGCCGCCTTAAGTAATACATTTGGTTTCGGGGGACATAATGCCTGTGTGATTGTGAAGAAGTTTCAAGGCTAAATTATAGAGCATCCCGTTATTTACTCATTTCAAATTTTTGCCAAAAGGATAAAGCTATTCCTGGCAGGCTTAAAACCTGAGCCTCAAAAGTTGTACTTGTAAATTTTTTTCGTAGCTTAACGCCTGTGGATTTCTTTAAATTTTTTTCCGGCAAATATTCAGGTTCCGCTATTAAAAAAGAGCTAAAAAACATCTTTGGCTTCAAGCCGGGCAATATGTCATTATATAAGACAGCCCTTACTCATCGTTCGATAAGGGAGGGAGCTGATGAAAACAATGAAAGGTTGGAATATCTCGGTGATGCTGTGCTGAGTGCATTGATTGCCGATTATCTTTTTAAGCGATACCCCTACAAAGAAGAAGGCTTTCTCACAGAAATGCGAAGCAAAATGGTAAACCGCCAGCAGCTAAATGATATAGCCGTGCGGATGGGTTTGAAAAAAGTTACACTCTATAACAAATTGGATAGCTCGCTAAAAGGAAGCCAGATATTTGGAAATACATTGGAAGCATTGGTTGGAGCTGTTTACCTGGATCAGGGATATAAAAAAGCTGCAAAATGGGTATTAGAAAGTATCATTCAGCCACATATGTTTATGGATGATTTGGAAAACCTGGAAATAAATCATAAAAATAAACTCTATGGTTGGGCCAATAAAAACGGGAAAGTGCTGGAGTTTGAAACCCTGAATGAAAAATTAGAAAATGGTCGCCGCTTATTTACAGTTGCTGCCGTTGTAGATGGAAGGAATATTGCCGAAGGAAAAGCTTTTAATAAAAAAGATGCTTCACAGATAGCGGCACAGGTAGCCGTGGATAAGCTGGGCATTGTAAATGCTGATTCAATAGCGGATGAACAATGAAACTAAAAAAGAATGAAAGGCTCGGTTCTCCATTCTAAAAAAAAGCAGTTATTTTCATTATCTAAAACATTTTTATGCGTTATCTCCTTTTCACAATAACCCTTGTTTTTTGTTTAGCAGCCTGTAACAAACCAGTAAAAGGTAAAAATGGAGTTACTTATAAATCGGCCGTTCAGTACAATGATTATATCGTCAATCGCCAGACAAGCCTGATGAAGAATGTGCTTGATTTTGGAAAAACTGCTGACGCTAACCTGGATTCTGCAGAAGTAATGCTAAAAAAATATGTCCACCAGGCTGAAGAGATGATTGAGGAAATAAAAGGTATGCCTCCATACAAGGGTGATTCTGCCCTGCGGGATGCTGCCACCCGATCTTTTATTTTTTATAAAAAAATTTTTGAGAATGACTATGTTGACATACTCAAAATCCGTAAAAAAGGTGCAGACAATATAACGGAGGAAGATGTGGCCGAAGCAAACAGGATTGTTGAAAAGATAGGTAAGGAAGAAGAAGTTTTTGATAAAGCCTTTCACGCAGCTCAGGAAGACTATGCGGTTAAAAACAAAATGAAACTAATGGATAATAAGGTGCAGAAAGATATTGATAAAGAACTTAACAAGAAGGACTAAGACCCGTTGACTATTTTTTTTCCATGCACAATTCTATCAGTACTCCATTTGTGTCCTTTGGATGAAGGAAACAGACCAGTTTATTATCAGCTCCCGGTTTAGGTTTTTCATTGAGTAATACAAAACCTTCCTTTTTTAGTCTTTCCATTTCTGCTTCTATATCTGTTACTTCAAAAGCAAGGTGGTGAAGACCTTCGCCTTTCTTTTCAATAAACCGGGCAATTATTCCTTGCGGGTCAATGCTTTCTAATAATTCTATTTTGGTTTCTCCTTGTTTAATAAAAGCAGTATTCACTTTCTCGCTTTCTACCAATTCTGTTTTGTAGCAGGGACTATTTAGCAATTTTTCAAACAGCGGCACAGCAATAGCAAGGTTTTTTACGGCGATGCCGATATGTTCGACTTTTTGCATAAAAAAAGCTTTTTTATAAGGCTTTGCGATTTCGGTAAAATCAGAGAGCAAATCGAAATTACCCCTTTCAAATAGAACCTTTTAGGTTAATTTTGTGTTTAATTGAAACAATAACTTCTATTCATTTTTATGTTGAATTTTCCCATTTACCTCGACCATAATGCCACTACTCCCTGTGATCCGAGGGTAGTGGAAGCAATGATACCTTACTTCACCAGCAATTTTGGTAATGCTGCCAGTCGTAATCATCCTTTTGGCTGGCAGGCAGAAGCGGCTGTTGACTATGCCCGGGAGCAAGTCGCCAAACTGATTGGTGCCGACCCCAAAGAAATTATTTTTACCTCAGGAGCGACTGAAGGTGATAACCTGGCCATCAAAGGCGTATTTGAAATGTATGCCAGCAAGGGCAATCACATCATCACCTGCAATATTGAACACAAAGCGGTGCTGGACACCTGCAAGCATATAGAAAAAGAAGGGGGCGAAGTAACGTACCTGAAAGTAAAAGATAATGGTTTAGTTGACCTTGTTGAATTGGAAGCCGCCATCAGGCCAACGACAATATTGATTGCTATTATGTATGCTAATAACGAAATAGGTACTGTTAACCCGATGAAGGAAATCAGTGCTATTGCTAAAAAGCATGGTGTGCTGGTATTCAGCGATGCGGTGCAGGCAGTAGGTAAAATACCGGTAGATGTAAATAAAGATGGTATTGACCTGATGGCTTTCACTGCTCATAAAATGTATGGCCCGAAAGGAGTGGGGGCTTTATATGTTCGCCGTAAAAATCCAAGAGTGAAAGTAACAGCACAGATGGATGGCGGAGGGCATGAAAGAGGTATGCGTAGTGGTACATTAAATGTACCCGGCATTGTAGGATTTGGCAAGGCCTGTGAAATTTGTATGGATGAAATGGAAGAAGAAACAAAAACAGTAAGAAAACTGAGGGATAAATTACAGACTGAATTATTAAAAGTAGAAGAGAGTTATCTGAACGGCGATAAAGAGCATAAACTACCGCATGTAACTAATATTTCTTTTAAGTATGTAGAAGGAGAAGGCTTGCTGATGGGTTTTAATAAAAATATTGCCTTGTCATCTGGCTCGGCCTGTACTTCTGCATCACTTGAGCCTTCCTATGTATTAAAAGCATTGGGCCTGGGTGATGATCTGGCACACAGTTCGCTACGTTTTGGATTAGGAAGATTTACAACGGAAGAACAGATTGATTACACCGTAGAACAAGTAACCAACACCGTCAACAAGTTGAGAGAAATGAGTCCCCTGTGGGAAATGTATAAGGAAGGAATTGATATGAATAGCATTGAATGGGCGCACCACTAAAGTATTAAGTTATTAGTTGTAAGTATTAAGGAATGCTTACAGTCTTAACTTAGCACTTATTACTTAAAACTTAAAACTTAAAAAATGGCATACTCAGACAAAGTAATCGACCACTACCAGAATCCGAAGAATGTAGGAACACTGGATAAAAGCAAATCAAACGTAGGTACAGGTCTCGTTGGTGCACCTGAGTGTGGCGACGTAATGCGTCTGCAAATAGAGGTGGATGAAGCCACAGGTGTTATCAAAGATGCTAAGTTTAAGACATTTGGTTGTGGTTCTGCTATTGCCTCCTCTTCTTTGGCTACTGAATGGCTGAAAGGAAAATCAATTGAGGAGGCCATATCTATTGATAACATGGCCATCGTGGAAGAATTAAACCTTCCCCCGGTAAAAATTCACTGCTCTGTGTTGGCCGAAGATGCTATCAAAGCAGC